>JANORY010000353.1:0-9864 GCA_031415535.1 Burkholderiales bacterium
CAATGCCAATCCGGCGGACTCGATTCTCAGCACGATCAAGCTGCGCAAGCACGGCTTTGCCGATTGCGAAGACACCGAAGACTCGATCCACTACTGGCTTGAATTGATGCAGCAACGACATTTGTTGCCGCGTTAAACTGACCGAGTTAAAGTGACCGCGTTGAAATTCCTGCCTGGAGAATTCTGAATGCAGCTCGAATGGTTGAGTTTGAAGGAGCTGAAACAGCAGCTCGATGCCGGGCATTTGAGTTCGGCCGAATTGATCGAATTCAGTCTTGCCCGGATCACTGCGCTTGAGCCGAAGCTGCACGCCTTTGTAGAAATCTACCAAGAAGATGCGCGTGCGCTGGCGCGATCGGCCGACGAAGCACGCCGGGCGCGACTGCCGCGATCACCACTGCATGGCTTGCCGGTCGTTCTGAAGGACTTGCTCGATATCAAGGGGCGCATTGGCACGCTCGGGTCAAAGCGCAATATCGGGCGGGTCGCCACTGAAACCGCAGCCGCCGTGGAACGGTTGCTGGGAGCCGGCATGGTGCCGCTGGGCAAGGTACACATGACCGAATTTGCCTTTGGCGGTTGGGGAACCAATCAGCATATGGGCACACCGCACAACCCTTGGGATCTGCAAACCCATCGAGTGCCCGGCGGTTCTTCCAGCGGCACCGGAGTGGCTGTTGCGGCCGGCTATGCGCCGGTGGGCATCGGCAGTGACACGGGCGGTTCGATCCGCATTCCCTGCGCGTTTAACGGACTCACTGGCCTGAAGGTCAGCTTCGGGCGCATCAGTCTGCACGGCGCTGGCCTGTTGAGCTGGACGCTGGACAGCATCGGCCCGATGGCGAGAACGGTTGCCGACTGCGCGTTGCTGCTGGATGCGCTGATCGGACCGGACGCGCGTGACCCGGGCACCCTCTCCCAGCCGCTTGAGCAGTTCAGCGCCGATCCTCGCAGCATTCGAGGCTTGAAAATTGCTTTGCCCGACGCCAGCCAGTTGCCGTCGTTCATGCACGAGGGGGTACGTGCCTCGTGGCAGGCAGCCGCAAAGGTTTTTGAGCAATTGGGCGCACAGGTGATCAGCACCCGATTGCCTGACTGGTTTTTCGATTTAGCGGCGCAAACCGGCCGGATCATTGCCTGCGAGGCATTTTCGCTGCATAGCGCTTATGTTGATGATCCTTCAGTTCCACTGGACGATGCAGTTCGCAAACGTCTTCAAGGTGCCCGAAAACTCGGCCCGACAGAGTATGCCCAGGAACTGCGCACAATGGCCGAGCGCCGTCAAGAATTTTCCCGTTGGTTCGAACCCTTCGATGCACTGTTGATTCCGACAACGGCAACGCCTGCAATTCCGATTGCCCAGGTCGATGAAGACGCTGGTCAGCCGGGCTACCTGACCCGACCCGGCAACTACCTCGGGCTGTGCGCCCTCGCTCAACCCGCTGGTCTGGTTGAGGGATTGCCCTCCAGCATTCAAATCGTCGGCAAGCCAATGGCCGAGCGAACTGTGTTGAGCATTGGGCAGGCGTTCGAGTCTGCTACCCGCTTTGCTTCGTTGCATCCTGATTTTTCAAGCGCGCCTTTTTGAAGGGGCCTGCTCGATCAACCGTCAGGCTGTGCGTTTCATACGTAATTCCCACATGCGTTTGAGCGCTGTCGCAGCGAGCGCTTCAGCACAGCCTGTAGACCGAAGCGCAATGTACGCGGCCCTGCGAAACCATTTGGTCAAAGCTTAGCCAAATTCGGCCCGCAATAACTTCGCTGCCGCCACCATCGCGCGCATCTTGCCGTCGGCCACTTCGCGCGGCAAGTATTTCATGCCGCAGTCCGGCGCCAGAATTACATTCTCCTTCGCGATAAACGGCAGCGCGCGTTTGATGCGGGCTACTACCGTCTGCGCGGTTTCCACCCGCATGTCGGAAAGGTCGATGCAGCCGACCATCACTTGCTTGCCCGGTAATTGCTTGAGCACCGAGCAATCGAGATTCGACTGCGCGGTCTCGATTGACACCTGGTGGCAACTGCAGCCTGTAAGCTCGGGCAGGAACGAATACCCCGACGGCCGCGCATGAATCACCGCCGCGTAACCAAAGCAGATGTGTACAGCGGTCGTGCCGATCACACCATCAAGCGCGGCGTTCAAAGCCTGCAAGCCATACTCGCGCGCCTTCTCGGGTCGTGCCTGCATGTACGGCTCGTCGATCTGCACGATATCGGCGCCGGCCGCAAACAGGTCTTTGATCTCGGCATTGACCGCCACCGCATAGTCCATTGCAGCGGCTTGGTCGCTCGGGTAAAAATCGTTCTGCGCCTGGCAGCTCATGGTGAATGGGCCCGGTACGGTGATCTTCACTTGCCGGGCCGTATTGCGCTTGAGAAATTGCAGGTCTTCGACTTCGACTGCGTGCTTGCGTCGGATCTTGCCGACGATACGCGGCACCGGGTTCGGGTGACCCGATCGATCGAGCGCACTACCCGGGTTATCGATATCGATGCCCTCGAGCGCCGTGGCGAAGCGGTTCGAATAACTCTCGCGGCGAATCTCGCCATCAGTGATGATATCGAGTCCCGCGTCCTCCTGGGCCTTGATCGCCGCCAGCGTCGCGTCCTCCTGCGCCTCGGCAAGATACTGCGTCGGAATCCGCCAAAGCTCGCGAGCACGCACGCGCGGCGGAAAACGGCCAGCCAGCTTGGCGCGGTCGATCAGCCATTCGGGTTGCGGGTAACTGCCAACCAACGTGGTCGGAAAGAGCATATGAGAACCTTCGGGCTTCAGGATTCAGGGTTCGGGCTTCGAACCTGCAAAAGGTGGTTTAACTTGAAAATGCTAACACTGCAAACCCAGAGAAAATCGGCTGATTACCAGTAGACGTACGTCGCGCTGTGCAGGTGGTTGGATTGCAAGAGCGGTTCGCGCTCATCGACCGGCCTGCGCAGCCAGCGCTCGAGGGCGGTCCGATGTTGGCTGCGCATCGCGCGGGTAAAACTTTTCCGGAAAGCCTTGGGGGCACCGAGCATCAAACTTCTGCCTCCGGCGTCGGCGTGGAAGCGGTTCAGCAGGCGTGTGCCCCGTGCAGAGCGTGGCTCGATGGTCACCGCGCGAAAACTTCCGTCCTCGTGTCGGCGAAAGTCGCAAAGAACCCAGTAATAGTGATACGTGGCGCCTCGTCTGCGAAGTGTTCTGGACATGATTAGTTCCTTTTAAGGTTACTAATTCATGACGTCGCTCCTCGTTTAGAAAGTTACTGACACCGACGCGCGACAGGTAGCGCTGCCGTCGCAAAATGAGACATCGTATTTCCTGAAACGAGCCGGGGCGCCATACGTTGACCCTGTCGAAGCTGGATGTAGCACAGGTCCAATACTAGTGCTGTAGTGCTGCACTAATTCAGAAAAGCATTTAACATATAATGGCACCAATTCTTCAACCCTTCTTAATCCGATTTCCTCACCAATGAGCGTTTGAAATGAATGTCTTTTCACCGAAGCAGCAAGTCAAGGTGATCGGCTCGAACGGCCAGATTTCGCTGGGCAAGCAATTTGCCGGACGCCAAGTCATCGTTGAAGAGCGCGAGCCCGGCGTGTGGCTGATCCAGGCGGCGACCGTCATTCCTGATCGCGAACTGTGGATTCATCAGCCTGAGGTTCGACGCAGCCTTGAGCGTGCCCTCGCGCAAGCTTCCTCGACAGCCCCCTCTGAGTCCGATCTTGAACAATTCGAACGAGATTCAGCCCATGGCCCGACCCGAGAAAGTCGCTGACCCCGCGGTCAAGCTGGATCTGAATAACGCGGAGTTTCAGAACTCGTTGTTCGCGTTAGAAAGGCCGGCTATTGCCGACGCCGTCGTCACCCTGCGCAAGATCGCATCGATGAGCTGGAATCAGGTCTATCAGGACCGGGGGCTGCGTTGGGAACGTATCATCAGCGTGAGACCTCCGGCCGGAGTAGAGGCCATTTATTCGCTGAGGATCAGCCGATCGGCTCGGGCGCTGGCCTATAGAGAGAGCGAGTGGATGCGCTTGCTCCTGGTGTCCGCCGATCACGATGCGACCTACGGCAAGAAATAGAAGCGAGGTCAGCGATCGACTCGCGTTCATCAACCAAGGCGGCGAAATCATCCTGCGCGTCGACCGTGGACAAAGGAATCCCTTTGCCGCTTACGCTGGCGCACTGGGCACTTTCCCCAAGGGCGTTGCAGCGATCAACACCTGGGTCGGCGAATTGCGGGACGAGGACAGCGCTCGGGTTAACAAGCGGGCACCGAAATCCAAGTGAGAACAGCCGTCGACATTAATGTTTTTTCCGCACTTTGGTCGGGTGAACCGAGCGCCTCCGTAATGAGTCAGTTGCTGGGCGAATCGCGGAATTTGGGAAGCGTGGCGATTTGTGGAGCGGTGTTTGCCGAACTGTCGGCCCATCCACTGGCATCCGCCCAATTTATTGAGAATTTTTTGACCGATACCGAGGTACAAATAGACTTTGACCTTGGTGAAGTGATTTGGTGTGACATTGCGCGCGTGTACGCTGATTTCGTTGAAAGGCGACGGCGCTCGAACGGAGCGGGTGCAAAGCGCTTGCTCGTCGACTTTGTCGTTGGTGCCCATGCATTGCATCGAGCTGATCGGTTGCTCACCCTCGATGCTTCACGCTATCAATTGGATTTCCCCAATCTGGTAGTTCTGCCCGGACGCTGACCCGCGGCTGGTTCGCCAACATACCGATCCAAGATTCATAGGTGACTCGACAGTGCCTCGGATTCTTCGATCGCCATCGCCGTCTGCAGCAGCCGTTCGTTACGGTGGGTGGATCGATCACGGCGGCTGCGCCAACCGATTGGCGGCGTCGTTACGTTGGCTCCAGGTTCGACCCGGAACCGCCGCCATCAATTCGCGCGTGTAGTCATGACGCGGATTGCCGTACACCTCGGCGACCGTACCGAACTCGACGATCTGCCCGCGCTGCATCACGGCCACCGAATCGCAGACCTGGCTGGCGACGCGCAGGTCGTGCGTGATAAACAGCATGGTTAGCCCCAAGCGGCTTCGAATGTCGGCCAGCAGGCGCAACACCTGGGCCTGCACCGACACGTCGAGCGCCGATACCGGCTCGTCGGCAACTAGGATTTCGGGCTCCAGCGCGAGCGCCCTGGCCAGGCCGATACGCTGGCGCTGGCCACCCGAGAACTCGTGCGGAAAGCGATCCGCTGCGCGCCGCTCCAGCCCCACCAGTTCGAGCAGATCGAGTGCGCGGGCCCAGGCCGTGGCCGCCGCAGTACCATGAACGATCGGCCCCTCCGAGATCAACTGGCCGACGGTGCGCCGTGGATTGAGCGAACCGAATGGATCCTGAAACACGATCTGCAAGCGCCGCCGCACCGGGCGCAACTGGCGCTGGCTCAACTTTGCGATATCGGCACCGTCGACCGTGATCGTGCCGCTGTCCGCTTCAATCAGCCGGATGATGCAGCGTGCCACGGTTGATTTACCGGAACCCGACTCACCGACGATACCCACCGTTTCACCGCGACGCACCGTTAGGTCGACGCCGCGCAGCGCATCGACGCGGCGCGCCGAACCGCCGAACAATCCACCGCCGGACCGGTAGCTCTTGTTCAGCGCCTGCACCGCCAGCACCACCGCTGCGGCGCTGAAGTCGCGCTTCGGACCCGGCGTGAGGCTGGGCCCTGCCGCCCATAGTGTCCGGGTGTACGCGGCCTGTGGTCGGTTCAGCACATCTTCAGCCGAGCCTTGTTCGACCAGCCGGCCGTACTGCATGACGGCTACCTGGTCGGCGATCTCGGCCACCACGCCGAAGTCATGGGTCACGAAGATGACGGCCATGCCCTTCTTGCGCTGGATCTCGCGAATCAAGGCGAGGATCTGCGCCTGCGTGGTGACATCGAGCGCGGTGGTCGGCTCGTCGGCAATCAGGATGTCGGGCTCCAGTGCCAGCGCCATGGCGATCATCGCGCGCTGACGCTGGCCGCCGGACAATTGATGCGGGTAAGCATCGAAGATCTTGGCCGGGTCTGGCAGGTTGACGGCGGCCAGCATCTCGAGTACACGTTCGCGGCGCGCTTTCTTGTGACCCGTCTGGTGGACCTCCAGCACCTCATCGACCTGTGCGCCGATTCGCAGCACCGGATTCAGTGCCGTCATCGGCTCCTGGAAGATCATGCCTATGCGGTTGCCCCGCAGCGTGCGCAGACGTTCGGGCGAGGCCTTGAGTAGGTCCTCGCCTTCAAAAAGAATTCGGCCGGCGCTCGGTTGCACCTGACTGGACGGGAAGAGACCCAGGATCGCCCGCGACATCACGGACTTGCCCGAGCCGGACTCGCCGACCACGCACAGAATCTGGTTGCGCGACAGGTTGAGCCGCACATCCTCCACCGCATGGCTGCGGTCGGCCAGGGGCGGCAGGCGAATGCTCAGACCGTCGATCTGCAACAGCGGCGTTGATTCGCTCACAACGAACGCAGCCGTGGGTTAAGGGCGTCGTTCAGTCCGTCGCCAACCAGATTGATGGCCATGACCGTCACCAGAATCGCGGCACCCGGTACCGCACAAATCCACCAGGCCGTGCGCAGCACGGTGCGCCCGGAGCCGATGATGAAGCCCCAGCTCATGGTGTTGGCGTCCGACAAGCCCAAAAACGACAGACCTGATTCAATCAGTATGGCGGTGGCCACCATCAGTGAACCGGTCACGATGATCGATGACAGCGCGTTCGGCAGGATGTGGACGAAGATAATGCGCAGGTGGCCCATGCCCATGGCAACACAGGCCTGCACGAATTCGCGGTCGCGCAGGGACATGAACTCGCCCCGAACCAGTCGCGCCATCGGCGGCCAGGAAACCACGGCGATGGCAAAGATGACGTTGCGAATCGAGGCGCCCAGCACTGCGACCAGCAGAATAGCGAAGAGAAAAAACGGAATGGTCTGAAACAGCTCGGTAAACCGCATCAGAACGCTGTCCAGCTTGCCACCGAAGTAGCCCGCCAGGCCGCCGATGCTCACACCCACCAGAGTGGCGATGGTGGTGGCGACCAGGCTGACCAGCAAGGTGGTGCGCGCCCCGTACAGAACGCCGGCAGCAAGGTCACGGCCCAACATGTCGGTCCCCAGCAGATGTTCGCCGAACGGCGGTTGGAATGGTTTACCGACCAGGGCAAAGGGATCGGCCGGCGACAACACTCCGGCCAGCGCCGCAGCCAGGACCACCAGCATCAGTAACAGCAAACCGACGACCGCCGGCTTGTGCCGCATGAAGCGGGAGATTCCGTTATTCATGTCGCAGGAGGCTGCCGCGTTCAGCGCTGTTCGATGCGCGGATCGAGCATCGAGTACGCCAAATCGACCAGCAGATTGACCAGCACCACCAGGCAAGTCGAGATAAAGAAGATGCCCAGCAGCAAATTCAGGTCGCGTGCAAAGAGCGATTCGTAGGCCAGCAGGCCCAGGCCGGGCCAGGCAAACACGGTCTCGACCACGACTGCGCCGCCGAGCAAGGCACCCGCCTGGACACCCGCCATGGTGACCACTGGCATCAGGGCATTACGCATCACGTGGCGGCGCGCAATCTGTCGCTCCGTCAACCCCTTGGCGCGGGCGGTCACGACGTAGTCCATGGAGAACTGCTCAAGCACCGAAGCACGCATAAGCCGGGTGTAGAGTGCCAGGTAGAACAGAGTCAGTGTGAGCGCCGGCAACACCAGATGATGAGCAATGTCGACCCAGCGTGCCCAGCCTTGGTGGAAGGCGGCCACCTGTTGCATGCCGCTGGTCGGGAACCAGCCGAGCTTGATTGAGAACACGACGATCAGCATCAGTCCGGCCCAGAATACCGGCGTGGCGTAGGCCAATACGGTCAGCATCGAGATCATGTTGTCCTGCCAGCGATTCAAATGGCGGGCAGCCAGGCTACCCAGCAAGGCCCCCGCCAGCACTGACAGAACAAAGACCGTGAGCATCAACAGCAGGGTCGGGCCCAGCCGCGACAGAATCAGCTTGCCGACCGACATGTCGTGGCGGAACGAATAACCCAGATCGAAGCTGACGATCTGCTTCATGTACAACAGCAACTGGACGCCGAGCGGTTGGTCGAGCCCGAATTTCTGGCGCAACTGGGCCATGAATTCAGGTGTTGCCGAGCCGGCCTCGCCCGCCAGCACATCGGCCGCGTCGCCCGGTGCCAACTGCAGCAGCATGAAGTTCAAGGCCACGATCACCAGCACCGTTGGCACTGCCTGAAGCAGGCGCCGCAGTGCAAACCCCAGGCCTCGAGTCAACGCCATGGCGCAATCCTCTGACCACTCACTGCACGGCGCACCACGTCACTCACTAAACCGTTTACTTGGCCGCTTGCCTGCCCGCTTACTTGGCGAGCCAGACCTGATCGAATGACGAATACAGGCCCAGTGGGCTGAGCGGAAAGTTATTCACCTTTTTGTTGTAGACCGTGACGAAATCGAGTTCGTGCACGAACACCAGCGGACTGGCCTCCACCACACGCTTTTGCAGATCGTGGTAGATCGCAGCGCGCTTCTTGGTGTCACTCTCCAGAGCGGCGCTGTCCATCAGCGCGTCGGTTTCCTTGCTGTTCCAACGCGAGTCGTTGACAAACACGGTGCCCGGCTTGATGGCGTTGGAATGGAAGAGCCGGTGCACACCGAACACCGGGTCGGCCAGCGTCTGGATCCAGTTGTTGGTGAGCTGAAAGTCGTAGTTGGTGTAAATGCGCCGCAGCCAGGTGGGCACGTCTTCGTAACGCAGGGTGACCTTGATGCCGATCTTGCCCAACTGCTGCTGGGCGTATTCGCCAAATCGGCGCCATTCTTCTCCGTAGGGCGTGATGTCGTGAATGATTTCAAAGCGCGTGCCATCGGCACCACGCGGCTTGCCGGCCTCGTCGAGCAGCTTGTTGGCCAACTCGATGCCGTTGGCCACGTTGTAGTTCTTGACCTCCGCCGTGTAGAGCCCGTTAGCTTTGAAGTTCGAGCTGATCGGCCCGCTGGCCGGCCGACCAAAACCGAACCAGATGTTGTCGATCACGAACTTGCGATCGATGGCATAGGCCACCGCCTGGCGCACCTTGACATCATCGAATGGCGCCTTAGTCGTATTGAAGTCCAGTTGCACGATCGGGGCCTGCATTTCGTAGCCTTTTGCCGTCACCGCAATGTGCGGCAGTGCCTGCAATCGCTTGACATCCACCGGCGGCACCGCATTAAAGCCGCCCAGGTGCACTTCCTGGGTCTCCAAGGTGGCCGAGCGTGTGCCGCCGTCGGCGATGAAGCGCGCGACGATGCGGTCGACATGCGGCAGTCCCGGCTTGCGATAGTCGGGGTTTCGGTCGAATCGCATGAATTGGCCTTTTTGCCATTCGCCAAACTTGAAGGGACCGGTGCCGACTGGCGTGTTTGCATTGGGGTGACGCGCAATGTCGCCCTCGCCGTAGACATGTTTGGGGATCATCGGCGACTCGTAAGAGGACAGCGCCATCATCATGTACGGTGCCGGTTCGCTGAGGCGGAATACGGCGGTCAGCGGATCAGGCGTGTCGATCGCGGTGACCGCCTTGAAGGTGTTGACACCCCGCGGGTGCACTTTTTTGAGGACATCCATCACGCTGAACTGCACATCGGCGCTGGTGAAGGGTTTGCCATCATGGAACTTCACCCCCTCTTGCAGCTTGAAGGTCACGGACTTGCCATCGGCACTCACCGTCCACGACTGCGCCAGGCTGGGGATCGGTTTGAGTTCGAAGTTGTATTCGAGCAGCCCTTCATAGACCTTGGTGGCTACCTGGCCGATCGGACCGGCAGTGCTTTGATAGGACGCCAAGGTGGGCGGCTCAGGCTGC
>JANORY010000354.1:0-2027 GCA_031415535.1 Burkholderiales bacterium
GTCATTTTTGGCTGAAAAACCAGCACGAAAACAGACGCGAAAACACACGCGAGCAAAGAGATTGGTAAAACTCGATTCATCGGAAAGGCAGTTGGTGAATGAAATTTTTGTAAAATAATTGTCGCCTGAAAGGACGGAAAAAAGGCAACCACCGATTGCAACCCCGATGAATTTTTTTTGACGCGGGTTGGCAAATGCCTCGTCCACGATTTTTGGCCAGTCCTTTTGGCATTTTTGCATTCAAAAAAATCACTCGCCATGCTCAACAATCGACTTGTTCAAATGGGCATTCTGCTGCTCAGTTTGCTGCTGCTTTTTGCTGTTTTTGGTAAAAAAATGATGGAAAACGGCTGTTCTTTTCCAAAAATGAAGCCGTCGGCAAGCCCCGACCCGACCGTTGAAAGACCGATGGGCGAAGCCGAAAATTCCGGCCTCCCAAAAAAAACAGGCAATCCGATGGAGGCAACCACGCTCAAACGGGTGGCCGCCGAAGCACTCTGTTTTGAACTTTCGGAAGCGTTCCTTAAAGGTTCCGATGCTCCGATTGACGATGTAATTCGCTCGACCGACTGGCAATCGTTCGGGATTTCTGCCGACGAAATCGGTTTTTATCGGTCGGTTCGCAGCCTCGTGCAGCGCGACGGGCAGGATTTTTCGGGCGACGACTGGCTCAAAAAACTCCGCCACGCCAACTATATAAATGGTGAAGTGCTGGCTGTTTTTGAAAAAACAAAACCGGGCGGGGCGCAAAATCCACACCGGGTGTGGCAGGATGCCGCCGCCGCCGAACGTCTCATTTCCAGTATGAAAACGACGTTTTCACTCGACGATTCAAAAGTGGAAGGCTTCCTCAAAAAATACCCGCAGGCTCTGCCCGGAAAATGGGCCGCGCTCATTTTTTATCTCTCCTGAATTTTTTGGATAGCCTGCCCAATTTTCAGGTTTCCGTCGCCGCCGAGCCGGACGAGGTTCTGCCCGAACAGCACTTTGTTATTCAAAAAACGAAAACTCGACAGCGTTTTCAGCGGCTCGGCGGAGCGGTCGGCGGTGGCTTGGTCGATGGTTGTCATGACGCAGCGGGCGCAGGGTTTGGCACACTTAAACCGTTGATTATCAATGGAAAACGTGCCAAACTGGTCTTCCTTGAATGGCTCAAAACCGCTCACCACGAGGTTCGGGCGGAAGCGATTCATCGGCACAGGAGGCTTGCCGTTTTCGGCCAATTTCTGATTCAAAAAATCGAGCGATGCCTGGCCAATCAGCAGAAATGAATACGCATCGGCGAAACTCGTGAACTGCCCTTTTTCGGCAAACTGGAGGTCAACCTGCCGCCTTGTGGCCGTCGGCATGAAAGCCAGACGAAGGCCGGTTTTCAGGTTTTCAGAGAAAAAATCGGCGGCTTCGCGGCCATGAATTCGGGCCTGCCCGCGCCACGACCATGTCTGAACGGCGGCTGATTCGAGGCTTCGCCAATCGGGTCGAAGTGGAATTTTGAGCCGCTCCGTTGGCCGGTTTTTGTGGAAAACTTCCAGAAACGGCTCCCGGATTTCGAGGCGAAAAAGGGCCATTTCCGGCAATTCGCGCTGCGTGACGAACCGGTTTTCCGCATCGATGAGCATCCACCGACGGTCAAATTCGAGGCCGCGCATTTCAATTTTCGCCTCATTCAGCGCGATGCCGCCGAGGCTTTTGATGGGGTAAATGTGGATTTCGGAAAGAACCATCTGAATGCTGAATGATGAATGCAGAATGCTGATTTGAAACAACAGCCGGTTGGCCAATTCATTGAAAACCAATCAGTTAACCACCAATTTCACCTGATAATCAGCCGTCGGAATCGACTTGCCTGCCTCGCGTTGCGGGCTGCATTCGAGCAATTTGACCGACCGGCCAAACGCATCGCCGGTGTCGGTCGGGAATCGCGAATCGCCGGAGCCGATGCCGATGGTGTCGCGGCGGGCCATGTCGCCTTCTTTTACGAACATGAGCGAAATATCGACCCGCCCGGCCTGAATGCACTCGACCCC
>JANORY010000355.1:0-2640 GCA_031415535.1 Burkholderiales bacterium
CAAGGAAACGCCGGGCCGCTCCCAAGTTTCCTTGACCCCGTCGGGGCTTGACGCGAAGCGGCAGGTCTGGAGGCGCTCCCAAAGCGTCGATTCAGGCTCGCATATGCGAGCCGCCACACACCGTCAACGCCTGGCCGGTAATGTAGCCACTGGCCTCCGAAGCCAGGAACACCGCTACGCCCTTGAAGTCTTCCGCTTCACCGAGACGGCGCAGCGGAATCTGCGAATTGGCGCGTTTTACCGCTTCCGGATTGTCCCAAAGCGCTTGCGCAAAATCGGTTCGAATCAGACCCGGACAAATTGCGTTGACCCGGATACCGTCCGGACCGAACTCGGCAGCGAGATTGCGCACCAGTCCGATTAATGCCACCTTGGAAATTGCATAGGCACCCAGTGCGGTCGAGGCTCCGAAGGCACCGACACTCGAGGTGAAGATCATCGAGCCCTTTTTCTTTGCGATCATGTCCGGTGCAAGCATTTGCGCCAACCACAGATTCGATTTGACATTGGTTGCCATGATCTTGTCGTAGGCATCATCCGGAATCTTCGTCATCGACCCATAAAACGGATTGATGCCGGCATTGCCGACGACGATATCAATGCTGCCCAGTTGCGCACGGGTGGCGTTGACCAGCGCTTGCAACTGCTCCTTGTAACCAGCGTTGCAGGCAAATGCGAATACGCGCTTCTCGCCGCAGCGGGCGTTGATCTCGTCGGCCACCGCCTGACATTGATCAAGCTTGCGACTTGAGATCATAACCTTGGCACCGTGCTCGGCCATGCCGGTGGCCATCGCCTTGCCCATGCCCTTGGACGCACCCGTCAAAAGCGCCACTTTGCCGGTCAGATCGAACAGTTGAGTCGAAATCATTGAATGCTCCTTGGAATAGTCAGCGCCTTTTGATCAGCGCCCTTTAAAAACCGGGTCGCGTTTATCGACAAACGCCTTGGTGGCTTCGCGGTGATCTTCGGTCTGCCCACAATGCACATGGTGCGTGGCTTCGAGATCGAGGCAATCGTCAACATCGCCGGCCAGCGCGCGGTTAAGGTTTTCTTTCATGTAGCGATAAGCCACCGTCGGGCCGTTGGCCAAACGCAGCGCAATCTCTCGGGTTTTCATGACCAGTTCGTCGGGCGGGCAAACCCAGTTGGTCAGGCCCAAGCGCAGCGCCTCTTCGGCGCTAACGCGGTCCGAGAGAAAATACAACTCGCGTGCCTTGGCCGTGCCAACCAATTGGGTCAGAAAGTAAGTCCCACCGTAGTCGCCGGAAAACCCGACCTTGGCAAACGCTGTGGTCATGATGGCGGTGCTCGCCATGATCCGCAGATCACAGGCCAACGCGAGTGACAAGCCGGCACCGGCCGCCGCACCGGGCAGCGCTGCGAGGGTGGGTTTGGGCATTTTGAACAGTTTGCCAGCCGTTGCCCGTTGACCGACCCGCTGTTTGTGAATGGCAGCATCGATGGTGTTATCGCCGACCGTTCCGTCGCCGCGCGCGGCCATGCCTTTGACGTCGCCGCCAGCACAGAAGCCCTTGCCGGCACCGGTCAGTACAATACATTTGACCGCCGTATCGAGTTCCGCCGCTGCGAGCTGACTAGCCAGCGCGGCATTCATCGGCCGCGTCATTGCGTTTCGTGCATCCGGACGATTCAAGGTGAGTGTGAGAACGCCGGCATCGAGCTGGGCGAGCAAATCCGGCGTGCCGGTGTCGATCAGTATTGATTCCATGTTCAGGCCCTTTTGATGATTCGTCTACTGATTGCTTGAGGTCCTGTTACGCAACAGGGCACTGGAGGCTAACACTGCGAGCGGTGCTCGGATCGGTTCGACCTGCTAGCGATTGCAGCGCGTGAAACGCCGCATAAAATGCCAGATATTCGTGAAACACCACACTAGAGTCTCATGTTTGCACGCCTTGCCGCTGACACCGTTTTGATCGTTCACCTGGCGTTCATTGTGTTCGCCACGTTTGGCGCGGCGTTCTGCTTCTGGTGGCGCTTTACCCCACTGGTCCACTTGCCCGCCGCGAGTTGGGCGGTCTTTGTCGAACTCACCGGCCGAATTTGTCCACTGACCTACCTGGAAAACAGTTTCCGACGGCGCGCCGGCGAAGCGGGTTTTAGCGAGAGCTTTATCGAACACTATCTGCTTGGCGTCATTTATCCGGATGGCCTGACTCGCAACGTGCAGTACATGCTCGCCGGCCTGGTGCTTTCGATTAATCTGCTGTTGTACGGACTGTACTGGCGGCAACGCGCGCGACAAACGTCAGCGGCGAAAATTTTTAGCCAACCATAATTGTGACCGCGTGTTCCACTCATCAAAAATCTCGACCTGTTACAGTCCTGATTCAGAGCGCATCGCTCGGTACCTACATCGATTTATCGATACACGAGACAGACCATGCAAAAGAAATCTCCGTTTCGCCTCACCCGGCGTCGTACGCTGCAAAGCCTGATCGCCGCAGCCGCGCTGCCGATCAACAGTCACGCACAAGACCGTTATCCAGCCCGCCCGATCACCATCGTTGTGCCCTGGGGGCCAGGCGGATCGGGCGATATCACCGCGCGCACGTTCAGCAAGTACTTCGAAAAGCGCACCGGCCAAGCGGCGGTCATTGAGAACAAGCCGGGTGC
>JANORY010000356.1:0-7943 GCA_031415535.1 Burkholderiales bacterium
ATCGGAATCGCGACCAACTGCGCGGCGGTCTTGAATTTGCCAATCGAATGCACGGCGACACCGGCCCGCTCGCCCATGGTTGCCATCCATTCGCGCAGCGCCGAGATCGCAATCTCGCGACCAATGATGATCAACGCGATCAATGCGTCGACCCGGTCCAGTTGAACGAGCAACACCAGCGCCGAACAGACAATGAGTTTGTCAGCAACCGGATCCAGAAAAGCGCCAAACGCTGAGGTCTGTCCCAGACGTCGAGCCAACCAGCCGTCGAGCCAGTCGGTGACCGCAGCCGCTACAAAAATAATGGTCGCGACCAGATTGATCGTTGGTCGTTGCCAAGGCAGGAAATGCACCAATACCAGTAGTGGAATTGCCAGCAACCTGCTCCAGGTGAGCAGATTCGGGATGTTCATCATGGACGATTTCTGGGGCATCGGTTCAGTGCAGTCGACGATAGATTTCTTGCGCCAGCGCTTGCGATACACCCTCGACCGTGGTCAGGTCCTCGACGCTGGCCGACATAATGCCACGCAATCCGCCAAATCGGGCTAGCAAACGCTGCCGTTTCTTGGCACCAATACCATCAATTTCTTCCAACGCTGAGACCTGCCGGGTCTTGGCTCGCTTGGCGCGCATGCCGGTGATCGCAAAGCGATGTGCTTCGTCGCGAATCTGTGCGACCAGCATCAATGCGGCGGAATCAAGGCCCAAGGCCAGCGACGGCCTGTCATCGGCAAAGATCAGCGTTTCAAGCCCTACCTTGCGGCCCTCGCCTTTCGATACACCCACCAGAATCGACGGATCAAGTCCCAACTCCGTAAATACCTGCCGGGCAATCTCGACCTGCCCCTTGCCGCCATCGACCAGCACCAGATCGGGAATTCGGCGCGGCTCAATGGTGGCGCGCGGCAATGCAGAATCGGTCGCGGCGGCGGCAAGCCCATCGTGCTGAACTGCAGCAAGCTCGCCGTGCTGGACATCAGTAGGCTCACCGTGCGAAACCGCAGCAAGCTCACCCTGCTGAACAAAAGCCGGCTCCTCCAACACGCGCTCCAAGGCCTCTTGCGGCGCGAGCTTTTCATAGCGGCGCGTCAATACCTGGCGCATCGCCGCGTAGTCATCGCCGCCGGTGATCCCTTCAATGTTGAAGCGACGATACTCGCCGCGTTGCATGGCGTGGTGTTGGTAGACCACGCAGGAAGCCTGCGTCGCTTCGCCCATCGTGTGGCTGATATCAAAGCATTCGATCCGCAACTGATCGAGATCGAACTCCTCATCCAGATTCAGCACCTGCGCCAGTTCCCGGGTGCGCGATTTTTGCGAACCCTCCTCCGAGAGCAAACGAGCCAGTGCAATCTGAGCGTTCTGCAGCGCCTGCTCGAGCCATTTGCGCCGCACGCCCTGGGCGGCCTGAACCCACTGCACCGGATGGCCAGCGCGTTCCTGAAGCAATTCGAGGATCGCGTTGCCGGGCGGGCCGTCAAGGCTGTGCTCAGCGCGTCCATCAGCGCCCTCATCAACGGCCTCGCCCAGCGTGCCGTTGGCAATCAGGGTCGCCGGGATGAATAAGCCGTCGTAATGTTGCGTCACGAACGATTGCAAGATTTCACTGATGGTTTCCGGTTCATCATTGTCGTCGGCGTGACGTGGAAAGTAAGCCTTGTCACCGAGATGCCGACCGCCTCGGACCATTGCCAGATTCACACAAATTCGCCCGCCTTTGGCCGCCACGGCGATGATATCGGCGTCAGCATCATTGCCAACTTCCATGGTTTGCTGCTGCAAGACCCGCGACAGCGCACTCATTCGATTACGCAACACGGCCGCCTCCTCGAATCGCAACTCCTCGGCTGCCAGCATCATCTGGGCGTTCAGCTCGTCCAGCACCGTCTTGTGTTCGCCGCGCAAAAACCGGGCGGCCCGTCCAACATCATTTGCATAGGCCTCTGCGCTGAGTGCCGCCACGCACGGTGCACTGCAGCGATCAATCTGATGCAATAGACACGGCCGTGACCGGTTCGAGAACACCGAGTCTTCACACGATCTCAAGCGAAAAACCTTTTGCAGCACCTGAATGCTTTCCTTCACGGCCCAGGCACTCGGGTAAGGTCCGAAATACTGACTCTTGCGATCAACCGCACCTCGATAATAAGCAACCCGAGGAAACGCGTGCCCGGTCAGCTTCAGATACGGATACGATTTGTCATCCCGGAAAACAATGTTGTAGCGCGGCTGCTGGGTCTTGATCAGATTGCTTTCGAGCAACAAGGCCTCGGCTTCGGAACGCGTCACCGTCGTCTCGATCCGCGTGACACGCGCCACCATGTGGCCAATTCGCGGGCTGCTCGGGGATTTCTGGAAGTACGACGACACGCGCTTCTTCAGGCTGCGCGCCTTGCCGACATAAAGCAGCAGGTCCGCTTCGCCAATCATCCGGTACACCCCTGGCCGATTGGGTAAACGACTGATGTAAGCCTTCAGGTCCTGCGGCTCAGGGGTTGTAACGGTCATCTGGCAAACAGACGGCGCAAGCGATGATCAAAGTGCGGACCCGCCTTCCATTGCAATTTGCCCAGCAATTCATCGACCAGATCGGCTCGATTGCAGACCAGCGCCATGTCGCAGCCGGCGCTCAGAGCGGCCTTGGTGCGTTGATGAATATTGCCGGCTACCGTCGCCGCCTCCATGCACAAATCATCCGACACAATCAGGCCGGTAAAGCCGAGCCGTTTGCGCAGGATATCTTGCAACCAGATCTTCGAGAATCCGGCGGCCTTGTGATCAACCTCAGGGTAAACAACATGAGCCGGCATGACCGAAGTCAGGGTTTCGCCCATCCAGGCATACGGTGCTGCGTCTGCATCCAGCAGCACCTTGAGCTTGCGCTCGTCGATCGGTAAGGCAAAATGCGAGTCGGCGTGCGCGTAACCATGCCCCGGAAAATGTTTGCCGCAATTCGCCATGCCCGACAGCAGCAGGCCGTGGGTCAGACTGCGCGCCAGCATGGCCACCACCCGAGGGTCGTTATGCAGCGCGCGATCGCCAATCACGCTGGCCGACCCATAGTCCAGATCAAGCACCGGCGTGAAGCTCAAATCAACCCCGACCTCGCTCAGTTCACGGCCAATAGTCTGGCCTAATTCGGTGGCACGCTGGCACGCCCCGAGCACATCAAAATCCCACATGGCACCAAGGTCACGCATCGGCGGAATCTCGGTAAAACCCTTGCGAAATCGCTGCACACGACCGCCTTCATGATCCACACAGACCAGAAGCCGCGGCGAGCGCAAGGCGCGTATTTCACTGCACAACAAGGTGACCTGCTTGCGAGACTCAAAATTGCGCGCAAACAGAACCACCCCGCCGACCAACGGATGAGTTAATCGCTGACGATCGGCAGCGCTCAGCGCGAGGCCTTCGACATCAACGATCAATGGGCCCAACTGCAAGGAGTTTTTATTCATTTGAATGATCTTCTTTTTGTACAAACGATGGATTCTGTTCAATCACCACAAAGGCAAGGGCGCTATCAATTTCATCGCTGAGCGAGACATGCCAGCTCAAGCCGCGCTCGGCAAGATAGCCGGCCAAATCTTTCCGCGCATAAGCGACCGGTTGGCCGCGCGAATTGTTCAGCACTTGCAGGGATAACAAGGTCATTGGCGCGCGCAGCCCCAGGCCTAGCGCTTTCGAGAACGCCTCCTTGGCGGCGAATCGTTTGGCGAGATAACGGCAGGCGTAACCGGCACCGTGTGTGCCGCGCGACAGTCTGCGTTGATACTCACGCAACTCATCCGGGCCGAGCACCCTTCTCGGAAAACGATCACCCCATTTTTTGATCAGAGTGTCGATTCGCTTAATCAGTACGATGTCAGTGCCGATACCGTAGATCATGTCAGGATCCGATTAGGGCCTGTTCACACTAACGGCGCCTTCGCGAATCAGCCGTTTCATTTCACGGACCGCGTCGCGCATACCGACAAACACCGCTCGCGACACAATCGCATGACCGATATGCAACTCGCGCACACCGGTCATCGCAGCCACCGGCTGAACATTAAAATAATTCAAGGCATGGCCGGCATTAAAACGCATCCCGGCGGCGCGCACTGCCGCACCGGCCAGCGCGATTTTTTCAAGCTCGGCCCGCACCGCCGGGCTTTCGGCATCACGCCCTAGTTGATGAAACGCATGGGCGTACGGGCCAGTATGAATCTCGCATACCGACACACCAATCGATTGCGCCGCCTCGACCTGTTTGAGATCCGCGTCGATGAACACACTGGTGTTGATGCCGGCATCGGCCAAGCGCGCAATGACCTTGCGCAGCGAGCGGCGTTGCCCGGCCACGTCTAGCCCGCCTTCGGTGGTGACTTCGTGGCGCCCTTCGGGCACCAGCATCGCCATCTCGGGCTTCAAGGCTAACGCGATTTTGACCATTTCAGCGGTCGCTGCCATCTCGAGATTGAGCTTGATGTGGGTCAGTTCCCGTAAGCGCCTGACATCATCATCCTGGATATGGCGACGATCTTCGCGTAAGTGCACGGTAATGCCGTCGGCACCACCCAAGTGCGCTTCGACCGCTGCCCACACCGGATCGGGCTCATAGGTGCCTCGCGCCTGCCGTACCGAGGCCACATGGTCAATATTGACGCCAAGTTCAATCATTTAGAGTTTCTGCAAGTCGATGAGGATTTGGCGCGAATGAATTGGCGCACCATTCAGGTGATGACTGAGGATTGTACGGGTCAAAACCTTGGCTTGTTGGCGTGCCAACACAGTTTGAAACTGGCCGGTGTTGATGTCGTTGAGCGTTGCGCCGGAAACCGCTGCAGCCTCGTTCGGCTCGCTGACAATGAAGCCGGTATTCGGTAGCCATCGATAACAATGATCGGCGGCGATTACCTTGCCATCGGCATCTTGTCGAAGATCGGGGGCGTAGCCGGTTTCGCGCAATAGATGCCACTCAAAAACCCGCAAGGTAGCATCGAGCGACGCCGCCGCCGCAAATGCATTCAAGGCCTGGCAATAGGCATCAAAGAGCTGCGGATGCGGGTCCTCGCGCGCCAGCAGCTTGATCAGCAATTCGTTCATGTAGAAGCCGCAGATCAGCGCATCGCCGTCGGGGGCGACCATGCCACCGGACCATTCGGCACCGATCAGATTGCGAAGCTCGTTGCGACCGGTCAGAATCACTCGGATCGGTTGGAACGACATCAGCACCGGACGCAACACCGACTGTCGCCGGCGCGCACCTTTGGCAACCGCCGCTATCCGGCCATGCTCACGGGTAAACAGATCAACAATGAGACTGGTTTCCCGATACGGTATTGAGTGCAGCAGAAACGCCGTCTGTTCGCTTCGTTCATTCGTAGCCATAAGCGCGCAAACTCTGTTCGCTGTCAGCCCAGCCACTCCTGACTTTCACAAAAACCTCAAGAAACACCTTGCTGCCCAACAGCGCTTCCAGATCGAGCCGGCTTTGCGTGGCAATTCGTTTCATCCGATCGCCACCGGCACCAATCACAATCGGCTTTTGCGCTTCACGCGCGACCAGAATCGTGGCATTGATTCGCGTCACCGCTTTGACCACCTCGAACGATTCAATGACGACCGTACTCTCATACGGTAATTCATCGCCGAGAATTCGGAACAATTTTTCGCGAATCAGTTCGGCCGCCAGAAACCGTTCGCTGCGATCGGTCAAATCATCGGCACCATACTGCGCAGCACCGATCGGCAGGTGTCTCGCGCACCATTCGGTCAGTATCGGCACCTGTTTGCCGGTCCGCGCTGACAGCGGAATGACCTCGGCGAATTCGCGCAAGCCACTGGCGGTCTGAATGGTGCGAAACAACACGTCCGGATCTTTGATGCTGTCGGTCTTGTTCGGAACCAGTACCACCGTCTTTGCTTTCGGAATGCCGGCCAATGCCTGGACATCGGCGTCATTCCAGCGATTGCCGTCAAACACGAACAGCACCAAGTCGGCGTCTGCCGCCACCTGCCGCGCCGTCCGGTTCAAGTAGCGATTCATAACCCCACCCTTCACCGTCTGAAAGCCCGGACTGTCGAGCAGAATCAACTGCGCAGTGGCGGTGGTCACGACGCCGGCGATTCGATGCCGAGTGGTTTGCGGTCGACGTGAAGTGATGGCCAGTTTCTGACCTAATAGCCGATTCAGCAGCGACGATTTGCCGACGTTTGGTCGACCGACAATGGCGATCGTACCGCAGCGAAAGTCATTGACCGCAAGCACGTCGACCATCAAGGCGAACTTGCAATGATTCTGGCGCGGCGCTCGGTCGCGCGTTCTGGACCGGTCATGACTTCTTCGCTGCCACTCGCGTTTAACTCGGATTCAGATTCCGGGTCAGGTGGCGATTTGGACTCTGCTCTCGATTCAGACCCCGGGACCGCGATACCGAGCGCCGAGATACCGATCGACGGACGATCGATCGCTTGAAGGTCGTTCGCCGGACGGTCAATCACAGACAAATCGATGATGGGCATATCGATCACAGGCAGATCGATGGCCGTCGCGGCAAATGACTTGAGTTGGTTGGACGCCGTTTCCGCTGACTTGGTTCGACTGCGACGCACCGGTACCGGCACTAGCGCCAAACAGCGCTCCAAGGCTAGTTTGGCGGCGGCTTGTTCTGCCGCGCGGCGGCTGCCGCCACTGCCCAGCACCTGGACGTCGAGCTTTTGAATCGAACACTCGACTTCGAACAGTTGGTTATGGGCTGCGCCGTGGGTTGCCACCACCGAGTAGACCGGTAACGAAATCTTGCGGCCTTGCAGATGCTCCTGCAACAAGGTCTTAGCATCTTTACCGAGTGTTTTCGGATCAACCGTTTTTAGCACCGGCCCATAAAGGGTACTGATGACGGCCTGCGCCGAGGCAAAACCACCATCCAGAAAAATGGCACCAATCACCGCTTCGAGCGTGTCGCCCAGGATCGAAGGCCGCCGGAAGCCGCCGCTTTTCAGCTCCCCATCGCCCAACAGCAAGCTGCCGGAAAGGTCCAGGCGCTGGGCAATTTCATAAAGACTCTGCTGTTTGACCAGATTAGCCCGAAGCCGCGACAGATCACCTTCGTCGATCTTGCCGAACCGCTCAAACAGGAGCTGCGAGACCACACAGTTCAGAACGCTATCGCCCAGAAACTCCAGCCGCTCGTTGTTCTGATGACCGTGACTGCGATGGGTGAGCGCCTGACGGAGCAGAGCCGGGTTCTTGAACAGATAGTTGAGCTTATGCTGCAAACCTTCCATATATTAGACCCGAGTGTGACTCACCAGTTTGGACTCATAGAGGGCGTCTCATTTCTTGCTGACGCCCTTGTATTCAAGTAACAGGCTCGCCGGCCCAAACAATTCGATCTTTTTCTCATACGCGAACGATACAACTGTTTTCTCGCCTTCGCGCGACACGATCAAATCTTTGCCGGTAATGGCCGTTACGGTGTCAATCTGGGCACCACGATCAAAACTCGACTGAACGTCTTTAACGCTGCCACCCGCGAGTGCCGCTTTTTCGACCAGCCGCTTGACCGCGAAGTACTCCGTGGCGGTCGGGAACACCTTCAAGGCAATCATGATCAGGAACCCGGCCACGGAGCCGAGTACCAACAAGCTAATCAGGCTCATACCCGTCTGCAGGTGTTTGTCCTTGCCAACCCGCATGACTATCAAGTTCGTCACTAGTAAAACCGTCCAATTCTGCCGGGATTGCTCAAATTCATCCAGATGAAGAATGCCCTGCCTACGATATTCGCTTCTGGCACAAACCCCCAAAACCGACTGTCTTGACTATTGTCCCGATTGTCGCCCATTACAAAGAAGTGACCGGCCGGTACCGTGCAGGTCATTTCATATCGTTCATACTTGCATTGCCCTGAAAGAGCAATGCAAGTATGAACGATATGAAATGACCTGCA
>JANORY010000357.1:0-3371 GCA_031415535.1 Burkholderiales bacterium
GACGGCTCGGCCGCTCGCTCGTACCGCTTATTGCGTTTTCGCTGGGCTTACCCTTTAGTCGATCCGAATATTGGCTTCCCGCCGCGATGATTTCGCGCGGGCCACGCAACTTTATTATTTGAGGGCTCCATGAGGCTTCCCCCGTTTCGCCAGCTTTTGCCAGCGGGATTGCTGCTCTGTGTCACATCGCTACAGGCGCAATCCACTATTTCTACACGTCACTCCGATCCCAACGACCCGTCGGTCGCGGTGCCGATGACCAAGTACCGCTCTGCCTTCGACGGCTACCGAAACATGCGCGATGAACCGATTTTGCCGTGGAAGGAAAGTAACGATCTGGTCGATCGCATTGGCGGCTGGCGAGTTTATGCCCGCGAGGCGGCCCAGGGCAGCGCACCCGACGCCGGCTCGACGCCCGCCGGGTCGACGCCTGCGGGATCGACGCCCGCAGGATCGCTTCCAGCCGCTTCGCCCTCCAAGCAGCAAACCGCACCGTCAGTGCCGGCTGCGCCCAATGCGCCGCCAGGTCAGGGCAGTACAGGTGCGGGTCACGGAGGACACAAATGATAGACGTCGATTCGACGCTGACTCGCGCGCGGCAAATTGGCGCGCTCAGGCTGAGCAGGCGCCAGGTTTCTTTAGCGAGCGTATCGCTGGCACTGCTGCTGATTTCTGGCTGCGCGTCCTTCTCGTCCGATGGTGGCTTCACACCCGTATCGAAGATCGCCCGCGATCGGCTCGGCCAGGAGCTGGCCTGGGGCCGAACCGACGCCGATCGGGATACGATCGCCAAACGGGTCGCCGAATTACTCGCCAAACCCCTGTCGGTTGATGATGCCGTGCAAGTCGCCCTGCTCAACAATCGAGGGCTGCAAGCTGCTTTTGCCGAACTCAGCATTAGCGAAGCGGATCTTGTTCAGGCCGGTCGATTGCCGAACCCGCATTTCTCGATGCTTCGGGCGAGCAAGCCTGAGAACGGTATTCGCGAGTTCAAAATCGAGCAGGCACTGACCTTCAATATTTTCTCGCTGGTGACGATGCCGTTGCGAACCGGCATCGAGCAGCGTCGGTTCGAGCAGACACAACGTTCGGTAGGCCTGGAAATGTTGCGATTGGCCTCCGAGACACGCAAGGCTTATTACGTCGCAGTAGCGACGCAGGAGTCGGTCCGTTATGCGCAGCAAGTATTGCAGGCAGCCGACGCGGGTGCGGAGCTGGCTCGCCGCATGGCTCAGGTGGGTAACTGGAGCAAGTTGCAGCAAGCGCGTGAACAGGGTTTTTATGCCGATGCAGCCCTGAAGCGCGCTTCTGCTGAACAGTCCGCCGTGATGGCCCGCGAGCGTCTGATTCGAATGATGGGCGTATGGGGTCAACAGACGAGTTTTGAGTTGCCACCGCGCCTGCCTGATCTGCCTGGCACCGTCACCGATCGTCCGGACGTCGAACAGATGGCGATTGCGCAGCGCCTCGATCTGCAAAACGTTCGGGCGCAAGTCGAGACCTTGGCAAAAAACCTCGGGCTGACCAAGACCACGCGCTTCATCAACGTGCTCGAATTGGGACCTGCCCGGGTACTCGAAGGCGCCCGTGACAGTGGTTTCAAGAAGGGCTACGAAGTGTCGTTCGAGCTGCCGCTGTTCGATTGGGGCGGCGCCCGGGTGGCGCGTGCCGAAGCCCAGTACATGCAGGCGATTGACCTCGCCGCCGAAGCCGCGATCAATGCACGCTCTGAAGTGCGGGAGGCCTACCACGGCTACCGCTCGAGCTATGAGCTGGCGCGCCACTACCGCGACGAGGTGGTGCCGATTCGAAAACGCATCAGCGATGAAAACTTGCTGCGCTACAACGGCATGCTGATTGGCGTGTTCGAGTTGCTGGCCGACGCACGCTCGCAAATTACCAGCGTCAACAGCTACATCGAGTCGTTACGGGACTTCTGGATCGCCCAAGCCGACCTGGAAATGTCGTTGATCGGCAAGCCCAATATTTCGGCTATCTCGGGTATGGCTAGCGAACCCGCTGCCGCAGCCGGTCACTGAAATGAGTTACAAACATGAAGAGCAATCACAATGAACACACGACGTAATTTTCTGCGTGGCGCGGGCGCACTGACCACCGCCGTCAGCGCAGTCGCCGTCAGCAGGGTCGCCATGGCCGCGCTGCCGGAGCCGGTGATGCAAACCAAACCAGACACCATGCCGCCGTTACTGCCGAATAGTGGCCGACCCTACAACCCGGTGGTCACGCTCAATGGCTGGACCCTGCCCTGGCGCATGAACAACGGCATAAAAGAGTTTCACCTGGTCGCCGAGCCGGTGGTGCGCGAAATGGCGAAGGGCATGAAGGCACATTTGTGGGGTTACAACGGGCAGTCGCCAGGGCCGACGATCGAGGTGGTGGAGGGCGATCGGGTGCGAATATTCGTCACCAACAAGCTGCCGGAGCACACCAGCATCCATTGGCATGGGCAACGCTTGCCGAATGGTATGGATGGCGTCACCGGCCTGAATCAGCCGGGCATTAAACCTGGAAAAACCTTTGTCTACGAGTTTGTGGCGCGCCGCCCCGGCACCTTCATGTATCACCCGCATGCCGATGAAATGACCCAGATGGCGATGGGCATGATGGGGTTCTGGGTGACCCATCCGAAGGCAAAACACCCGCTGATTGACGAGGTAAACCGCGACTTCTGCTTTTTGTTGAACGCCTACGACATAGACCCTGGCAGCTATACGCCGAAGATCATGACCATGCTCGACTTTAACCTGTGGTCATGGAACAGCCGCATCTTTCCAGGCATCGACTCCCTGAATGTGCGCCTGAACGACAAGGTGCGCATCCGCATCGGTAATTTGACGATGACCAATCACCCGATTCACTTGCATGGCCATGAATTTGTGGTCTCCGGCACCGACGGTGGGCCGACTCCAAAAGCCTCGCGCTGGCCCGAAGTCACTACCGACGTGGCGGTGGGTCAGATGCGCCAGATCGAATTTCTGGCCGACGAAGAAGGTGATTGGGCCTTTCACTGCCACAAGAGCCATCACACCATGAACGCCATGGGACATGATGTACCGACGATGATCGGCGTCGATCATCGCGGCTTGACCAAGAAGATCACCAACTTCATTCCGGACTATATGGCGATGAGTGAGCGCGGCATGGCCGACATGGCGGAAATGGAAATGCCCCTGCCCGACAACACCGTGCCGATGATGACCGGCACCGGTCCCTTCGGGTCGGTCGAGATGGGCGGCATGTTCAGCGTGTTGAAGGTGCGGCGCGAACAAAAGGCCGGCGATTACGCCGACCCGGGCTGGTTCAAGCACCCGGCAGGGACGGTGGCCTTCGAATGGACCGGGCCGCTGGCA
>JANORY010000358.1:0-2194 GCA_031415535.1 Burkholderiales bacterium
GCATGTCCGATGTGATTGTGCCGCGCGCTCGGCTAAAATCAAGGTTTTACGATCTAAATATCATCCCAAATGTCAGGCGGAAGCGAATGATCAAAGGAAGCCTTGTCGCGATCGTTACCCCCATGCATGAAGATGGGTCGATCGACTATGAACGTTACCGCAAGTTGATTGACTGGCATGTTGCTAGCGGGACGGCCGCCATCGTTGCGGTGGGCACCACCGGTGAATCACCCACCGTCGATGTCGACGAACACTGTGAACTGGTTCGAGTAGCGGTTCAACAAACCGCTGGCCGCATTCCCGTTATTGCTGGCACCGGCGGCAACTCGACTCGTGAAGCCATCGAGTTGACGGCCTTCGCCAAGACGGCGGGTGCCACCTCATCACTGCAAGTGGTTCCCTATTACAACCGACCGACTCAGGAGGGCCTATATCGGCACTTCCGAGCGGTCACCGAAGCGGTCGATTTACCGATCATCGTTTACAACGTGCCCGGTCGCACGGTGGCCGATCTGGCCAACGACACGGTCGAACGACTCGCCGAGCTACCGCTGGTGATTGGCATCAAAGATGCCACCGGCGATATTCCGCGCGGCTCGGATTTGATCGGCCGACTGCCGGCCCGCTTTGCGATCTACAGTGGTAACGATGACTCGGCACTGGCACTGATGGCCATGGGCAGTCACGGCGTTATTTCGGTGGTCGCCAATTTGGCACCGCTGCAGATGGCGCAGATGTGCGCGGCAGCCTTGAGTGGTGATTGGACTCGAGCCCGCGCCCTCAACCAAAAACTTCTGCCACTGCACCTGAAGCTGTTTGTGGAAGCAAACCCGATTCCGGTGAAGTGGGCCATGCAACAAATGGGATTGATTGATTCCGGCATTCGTCTGCCCATGACGCCCTTGTCCGGCGCGAGTCAGGAGATCGTCGCGAGTGCCTTGCGCGCCGCAGATATCACGGTGGTGACACGATGAATCGCTTGCATAAAATACTTCCGCTGACGCTCCTCAGTGCTGCCGTACTGGGCGGTTGTGCGGTTGCCGACGGCTTAAACGAGCGTTCGCGCATTGACTACAAGTCTGCGACGGTTGCCAAAGCTGGCCCTTCGCTGGAGGTTCCGCCAGACCTCAGCTCGCCGCGCAATGATGAGCGCTTTGCGTTGCCGGGTCGAACCAGCGAAACAACTGCTTCGGCGTTCCAGCGCGACCGCGCGGTGCCCAAGCCGGTGGCGGCAGGACCCTCGGACTTGCTGCCCAACATCGAGGGCGCCCGGCTCGAGCGTGCCGGCGGCCAGCGCTGGCTGGTCCTTAACCAGCCGCCCGAAAAACTTTGGCCCTTGGTGCGTGAGTTCTGGCAAGAGGCTGGATTTGTGATTCAAATCGAACGCCCGGAGGCCGGGATTCTGGAAACCGATTGGGCCGAGAATCGCGCCAAGATTCCGCAGGACTTTATTCGCGCCACCATCGGCCGAGTGTTCGACAGCGCGTTTTCGAGTGGTGAGCGCGACAAGTTTCGCACCCGGCTCGAGCAGGGGCCAAACGGCACCGAGATCTACATCAGTCATCGCGGCCTCGCCGAAGTGCAGACCGGTCAATTCAAGGAAACAACCAAGTGGGAGAACCGCCCGAGCGATCCAGAATTAGAGGTTGAATTTCTGCGTCGTTTAATGATCAAGTTTGGCGCTGATCAACAGCGCGCCAAAGCGGTGGTTACGGCCGCGCCAGTGGCGGGCACTGGCGCGGGAATTGGCAGCGGAACAGGCTCCGGCCCAGTTGCCGGTAGCAGCGCACCGGGTAGCCCGGCGGCGATCGCTGAACGCGCCAAGCTGGTAAACGATCCGGTCAGCGGCCGGGTCGAACTGGTTGAAAGCTTCGATCGGGCCTGGCGTCGCGTCGGCTTGGCGCTAGATCGCGGCGGCTTTACCGTCGAAGATCGCGACCGCTCGCAAGGGGTTTATTTTGTGCGGTATATCGACCCCGAAGTCGACGCGCGCAACACTACAAACCCTGGCTTTTTTGCGCGGATGTTTTCCTCTGATACGGCCGCAACCTCGAGCCGCCAATATCGGGTCAAAGTGCAGGGCAGCGCCGACACCACGTCTATTTCCGTGCTGTCGCGCGGCAGCAATCCCGTTGCCAGCAAAGCCGATCGGCAGACCGCTGGGAAGATTCTGGCAATGTTTGATTAAAAAATG
>JANORY010000359.1:0-5616 GCA_031415535.1 Burkholderiales bacterium
TGGTGATCACCGCGTTCGACCAGCCGGGATCGTTTTTGCTGTACGTGAACAGCACCAGGAACAGAAAAATAGCGAACGCGGTGGTCGCGATCCAACCCGCTTCGCGCAGCAATCGCGCGGCCCGTTCGGGCACCGAAAACAGGGTAGTGCCGCGACTATATGCGGATGATAATGTGGCAGCGCGTGCCATCAACTGTCTCCCAAAACTGCTGGCCGATTGGCGGCCAATGGCTGATACATCAACTGATGTAGGAGCTGATCTTTTCTCTCAGAACCAGACGGCCTTCCGGCATCGGCACGATATAGCCGTCGATTTCCAGACCCTTCATGACGCGCGAGACCATTTCCCGCGACGCACCGATCATCTTGGCAATCTCTTGTCGGGGCAGCTTGCTCTTGACTACCAGCTCGCCGCCAATATTTTCGGAGAAGTCGAGCAGTACCCGAGCAACCCGACCATACACGTCCAGCAACGCCAGCGTTTCAATTTTCTGATCGGCTTCACGAAGTCGGCGCACTAATCCGCGCATGATCTGCATGCAGATCTCCGGACTTTGCAACAGCATTGACTTAAAACTGTCCTTGTTGATCGCCATGAAGTCACACGATTCGAGCGTGATCACACTAGCCGAGCGCGGTGCATCGTCGATCAAACTCATTTCACCAAAAAATTCGCCCGATCCGAGGATCGCCAGGATGACCTCCTTGCCCTCCGAATCCGAACGTTGCACCTTGGCTCGGCCCGATAACAGGATGTACAAGGACTGCGACGGCTCGCCTTCCGAGACAATCGTGCGGCCCTTCGGGAAATTCTTGCGCACGCTGGCCGCAGCCAGTTGATCGAGCTGAATTTCATTCAAACTTTGCAGCAGCGGAACGCGCCGCAGGAACGCCTTGTTTTCTTCGTGGGCCATGCGAACCTCGGTAGCATCAAGTTCTTATAATTCTGCACTAGCCCGAAGCCAAATCAAAAAATCAGTTGAAGTTAATCCCCTAAGCCAATGATTTGTTGAGTTTTTTACAACGGCTAGTGTGCACTCAAGGGGGTTTTTATATTTGGCTGCTACAGTTTGCAGACCGCCGCCGATTTCAAAAAAGGACAGAAATGGCCCCTTCCAAGCATTGCCGAGTGTTAATCCTCGGTTCCGGCCCCGCCGGTTATTCTGCCGCCGTCTACGCCGCGCGCGCCAACCTGAAACCGGTTCTAATTACCGGTATCGCCCAGGGCGGTCAACTGATGACCACTACCGATGTCGATAACTGGCCAGCCGACGCCGACGGCGTTCAAGGCCCGGAATTGATGGCGCGCTTTCAGGCGCACGCCGAGCGCTTTGGAACCGAAATGGTGTTCGATCATATCCACACCGTACACCTGAAAGAAACGCCGATTCGCCTGGTCGGAGACTCGGGCAGCTACACCTGCGACGCTCTGATCATCTCAACCGGCGCGTCGGCGCGTTACCTCGGATTGCCGTCTGAAACCAGCTTCATGGGCAAAGGCGTTTCGGCCTGCGCGACCTGCGATGGCTTCTTCTACAAGAACCAGGATGTTTGTGTGATCGGTGGCGGCAACACTGCCGTTGAGGAGGCACTTTATCTGACGAACATTGCGCGCAAGGTGACAGTCGTACATCGCCGCGACAAATTTCGCGCCGAAGCCATCCTGATCGACAAGCTGCATGAAAAGGTCAAGGCGGGCCGTGCTGAGATTCGTTGGTTCAATGAGCTCGACGAAGTACTCGGTGACGCATCCGGCGTGACCGGCATACAGATCATTGACACGCGCACCAAACAGAAATCAAAGATCGATTTGCACGGTGTGTTCATTGCAATTGGCCATACACCGAACACCGAAATCTTCCAAGGCCAGCTCGACATGGCGAATGGCTACATCATTACCAAAACCGGTTTGCAAGGCCAGGCCACCGCGACCAGTGTGCCCGGTGTTTTCGCGGCGGGTGATGTGCAGGATCACATCTACCGCCAGGCGATTACCAGTGCCGGTACCGGCTGCATGGCGGCACTTGACGCTCAGCGCTACCTGGAAAGTCTGGAGACTTGAGGACTTGAAGTCATTCGAAGAATTGGCCAGCCTGAAATCCAGATTGGCCGATGAAGCCCAACATCGCGCCGCCGAAGCGGCCGAACAGCGCCGGCGCGACCTCTTGCGACGCGCCGAAGCCAATCTGTTTCGCGAGGCGGTCGGCGACGTTCGTCGGTTGCCCGACGTCCGGCAGGCGACTCTGGGCGGGCCAAAGACCGCGCCCCTTGCGCGCCAGCGGGTTGCCGATGAGGAGGCGGCGCTCGAGCAGTCGATGTCGGATGAAATTGACATTGAAAGCTTGTTGGATACCGATGAACAGTTGTCGTTTCGGCGTCCCGGTATTGGACCGGATGTCGTTCGTCGATTGCGCAAGGGCGAATGGACGATCAAATCGCAGATCGATCTGCATGGTTTGCGGGTTGATGAAGCGCGCACCGCGCTGGTTGAGTTCTTGCACCATGCCAACCGAAATGATCAGCGTTGCATCCGCGTCATTCACGGTAAAGGGCTCGGTTCCCTGAATCGCGAACCGGTCTTGAAGGGCAAGGTGCTGAAATGGTTGGTGCAGCGTCAGGATGTTCTGGCTTTTTGCCAGGCCAGGCCAAACGACGGCGGTGCCGGTGCCGTGGTGGTGTTATTGAGTCCACGCTAACGATTGCGCCAATTAACGGTGAGTAGTTGGCGGCTATCCCCAAACGTTTAAAACCTGTTCTCGAAGCGTGCCGATGTTTTTGTAGGCAATCACCTCGGCGGACATCGAGCGCAACGCACTTGCCAGGGCGGCACGTTTGAACGGACTATCAACTGCGTGAGCTAACGGGGCGACATAGACTCGAATCAAGAAGAGCACTCGCCGCTGTTGCGGCAGCGCCAAGGTCGTCTGGCGCTCACAGCGAAACCAGATACCGTGCAGCGCGTTCGGGGCTTGCATAGCGTGCGTATTTTTCCGTGCGGTGCCGGCTTCCAAGCGAGCGGGGTGCAGATTCAGACTTGCCGTGTCGCTCAAGGTCCAAACGTAGCGCAGGAACGGCCCTTTTTGGCTCAGCGCTTGTGACAGTTGCGCACTAGCCTGACGCAAAGCCTGGCCGTCGGCGACCGGCCGATGAAGCTGCGTCAGAGTGCCGCCCAGCTTGTGCTCCGGTTGCCAACCACTGGGGAAGTTCACCATCATCGCTTCGGCCTGGATCTCATGCGTCGACGAAGCTGCGCCGTCGACAGCGCGCAACAGCACAAAGTCCTCCTGCATGCTGAGCGCCCAGGTATGGGCAAGCATCGTGATCGCACGCTGCCGCAGTGAGACATCAGGCAGCGGTGTGCTCATCAGCCAATTCGCCAGGGCTTGATCCTCTGGTCGGCGGGCAGTGATGCGAACGGTGTCGCCATCGCTTTGCAGCGTCAGTCCAGCGGGGCGAAAATCGATCTGCCAGGTGGAATCGATTTCAGAGCCATGATCTAGCCCATCGATAAACCCATCAGTGGACCCATCAATAGAACCACGAGTACGCCCACCAATAGACCGATCAATCGCGACCCGCAGCCCAGACGCCGGTGATGCGGCAATCGCCTGCAGGGACGCCAACATCGCATTCAGACGCTGGCGTTGGTCGTCGACACTGCGCGGCAGGGTTGATAAAAACGCGCTGCTGCGGTTCAACAACAAGGCCAATCGCTGTTTCGCGTATACGGGATATTGACAGTCCAGACGGGTCAGGGAATCTTGCGCCAGATCGAGTTTTTGCAGATCGCCGCGCATCAGAAAAGGGCTTATGATCGGCCAAGGCAAGTCTACCGGTCGGCGTTGGTACGCGTTAAAGTCGGGGTGCGGCGCGGGCCATGAAGGGTCTGGAACCAAAGGACTGGAATATCTATGAACGAAATGGTGATGCAGCATATCCCGGAATTAGCCATGGCAGGCGCGCTGGCCTGGGGTGCGGGCTTGCGGCTGTACCTGGTGACCTTTCTGTTCGGTGTGGCCGGTACCTTGGGCTGGTGGCCGCTGCCGGAACATTTACAGGTGCTACAACATCCCCTGGTGATTGGCTCGGCCGGGTTCATGGCGCTGGTTGAAATGTTCGCCGACAAACTGCCTTGGCTCGACTCGATCTGGGACGCCATGCATACCTTCATTCGAATCCCCGCCGGTGCCGCTTTGGCCGCTGCGGTATTTGGTGATTCGAGTTTGGCGATCACCGCTGCCGCTGCCTTGCTCGGTGGCTCGTTGACCGCGACCACCCATTTCACCAAGGCCGGTACGCGCGCGGCGGCCAATACGTCGCCGGAACCGTTCTCGAATCTGGCGCTGTCCCTGACCGAAGATGTTGCAGTGGTCGGCGGCACCTGGCTGGCCACCCAATACCCAACCGCGTTTCTGATTGCGCTGGCGATCTTCCTGGTGGTGGCTGTGCTGGTGTTCAGACTGCTGATTCGGGGCGCACGCCGATTGGTTGCCCGGTTAAGCTTAGCGCATTGACCAAAGCATTTGCGCAAGTTGTTCCGGTGCCGTGATCATCAAATCATGACCACCGGCCAATTCCTGGAATTTCCAGCCCGGGGCACTGCGAATTTGCTCGTGAATGAGACGCATCGGCGCAAATACAGGCGCAACACCAGCCAAATAAGTCCGCCGTAATCCGCTTGAGCCGCCCTGTCGAAATGTCAAGACATCGGTGTAAGTCGCCGCCGGCATTGCGCTGAGTCGGGCAGCGACAAACTTGATTTGTTCAGCAGTTTGCAAGCCAAACACTTCAGCAGGGGGTGCCGGCAACACCGCACCACCCGCCGCTTGGATGCTGGCCAAGCGAGCGGCCCGATCGGCCGGCTGGTGGAAGTGATTCCAGGCCCAACTCGACACCTCGTCGCCGGCAACAACGGCGTCGACATAGATGTAGTGCCGTACTCGCTCGCGCAGTTGGTCGGCGACCGCCGTCAGGATATTGCCCGCATAACTGTGGCCAACCAGCACACAGGCTTCAAGTCGTTCGAACTCGATGAGACCCAGCACATCTTGAACGTGGGTTGCCAATCCTACCGACGGGCTCATCAGATGTGCTCGTTCAGCCAGCCCGGTCAGCGTCGGTGAATAGACGTTCGCACCATAGTTACGTAGAACCTTTGCGACGGCGTCCCAACACCATGAGCCATGCCAAGCACCATGCACCAGCACAAACGCCGACGTCGATGGGTCTGGCGACCCAAATATTGAAGACACAGACGTTGACGGGACAGACGTTGACGGGACAGGCGCTGGCGACGTAGACACTGGTGATCGATCAGATCGCCGCTTCGCCGGTTTCGCCGGTGCGTATCCGAACCACTTCGCTGACCTGCGAAACGAAAATCTTGCCATCGCCAATTCGGCCGGTGCGCGCTGCCTTGACGATTGCTTCAATCGCTTGCTCGGTTTGTTTGTCCGGCAGAATCACTTCGACCTTGACCTTGGGCAAAAAATCGACGACATATTCGGCACCCCGATACAGTTCGGTGTGACCTTTCTGACGACCGAAGCCCTTGACTTCGGTTACGGTCAGACCCGTCACGCCGACTTCGGCCAAGGCCTCACGAACTTCGTCCAG
>JANORY010000360.1:0-7957 GCA_031415535.1 Burkholderiales bacterium
ACGCCGGCCTGATCCCGCAGATCAGTTCCTGACCAGAAACGCCTTCATTCGATTAAGCTCCGGACTGTCCGGGTCGGCACCGTTCCAGAGCTTTTGCATCTGGCTGTAATAGTCTCGGGCGCGCACCGCATCACCCGTCAATTCAGCGGCACGCGCAGCACCGCTGAGCGCCCGAAAGCGATTTGGCTCCTTTTTCATCGCCGCTTCAAATTCGACCAGTGCCAGCGCCGGCCGGTCGAGCTCTAGCAACATCTCGCCCAGCAGTTCGCGGGCCGGCTTGATCGGTCCCGGCGTTACCGCACTTTTCTCGGTCCGGTCTTCATGTTCGGCAGCGGCTTGCATCAAGCTCAATGCCTGCTCGGCATTGCCCTCGGCACGCACGGTCCAGGCTTCAACCACCTTGATCTGGATGTCGGCCTGGTCAGCCCAATAGCGCAGTTTGCCATCGATCATGTCCTGCTTGAGTTGCGCGAGTTTGGCGAGCTCTTGGCGGGCTTGTTGTGGCGCTCCCGAGCGCGCCGCGCCCAGGCCGCGTGCAAAAACGTTGATCGCCTGCGCATGCGGAAACTGTGACCAGCCGAAATCAATTTCGTCGGGCGCAAGCCGCAGTTGCGCCGCCTGCGCCCAGCGGGCGCGCTCAATACTGAGCCGCGCTGGAATGGCCGCCAGTGCAAACGCCGAAGCCAGTCCTTCGCCCTCTACCTTGGTCATGGCGCGAATTTCGGATAATACTTTTTCAGCGCTGCGCTCTTGCCCGAGCTGCATATAAGCGTAGGCCATATAGTCGAGCGAATGCAGGCGCGAGTTCGCATCGCGGGTAATGTTGATGACCGAAGTGTTCGAGGCGATCGAATCCTGCCAAAATCCCAGGTGGGTGAAGGTGTGCGACGGCATATGCAGGGCATGCGGCGCCGACGGTGCGACATCGCGATAACGATAGGCCGCTTTCAGACCGCGCTGCGCCAGCGGTGGATAGTCGTAGCTGTGAATCAGGTAATGGGCGACACCTGGGTGGTCTGGCAAACTGACGAACAATTTTTCGAGCACCGTCGCCGCCTTGAGCTGATTGATGTATTGCTTGTCGTTCGGATCGTAGTTGGCCGACATGATGTGCGCGTGGAAAATCTGCGCTTCGACATCGTCAGGGTAATCGCGCTCGCGGGCACTCTTGGGAATCAGTGACTTCGCGCGTTCAACCGCCGCCAATCCTTCCTTTAACGCGTTACCGCTGACCGGCCAGGCGAACGGGTTACCCATCAACACAACGGCGTGACCCCAGTAGGGCATCGCGCACGTTGGGTCGGCCTGTGCCGATGCCGCAAATGACTTGCGGGCTTCCGGCCAATAATAAGAGTGATGGAGCGCAACACCGCGCGTGAAATGACGCTGCGCCTCGGCGTTGCAGGAGATCTTGAAGTCGACCGTGCCGAGTTTTTCCGGTGTCCCTTCCAGCGCTTTGTATTGCGCCAGCGCCGGCGTGGGCAACAGCAAGGGTGCCAAAAACAGCGCCAGGAAAACGGCCAGGAAAATGAACACCGCCCCGATTGGTAAGTGCAGGCCGGATTGACGCCGCAATCAAAACGGATAGATACAGTTCATTTGACCTCTCCTCCTGTGACTGACCCTATTCTGGCACTGTGTTAGCGGCCGGTCCATACCGGTTTGCGCTTCTCCAGAAATGCCCGGACGCCCTCGGTGAAGTCGGCCGATTGGTAGGCTTTCTGAAACAATGCCTTTTCCGCAATCGGGTCGACCGCGACTTGCAGCGCTCGCAAGGACTCGCGTGTGACTTGCATCGTCAACGGCGCATGTCCCGCGATGCTCTGCGCCAGAGCCAGCGCGCGCGTTTGCAGGCTATTGTCGTCGGGCAAAATCTCGGTCACCAGTCCGGCCGCCAGCATTTCCTGCGCATTGAACAGCCGAGCCGTGATGATCATATCCGCCAGCCGAGCCGGACCGATCAGCGCCGAGATCCGCGCATGGCTGGTCAAGGACAGACAATTGCCGAGTGTTCGCGCAATCGGTACACCAAATCGAGCGTCAGCGGTGGCCAGGCGAAGGTCACAACAACTGGCGATGCCGAATCCGCCACCGGTGCAGGCACCGGCGATAGCTGCGATCGTAGGCACTGCGCAATGGGCAAGTACAGCCAGAATTTCCGAGATTGAATGTTCATAGGCGATTGCGTCGGCGGGTGAGGAGAACGCCTTGAATTCAGCGATGTCGGTACCGGCCGCGAAGGCTTTGCCACCGGCACCGGTAATGACCACGACGCGAATGCTCGGATCATCGGGAATGCCCGCAATGGCCTCGGCGAGTTGGCGGTACATTGCAAAGGTCAGCGCATTGCGCGAAGCTGGACGATTGAATGTCAGCAGCAAGGTCGCGTCGTGCCGCTCAATTAGCAGATCATCACTGCGTTGATTCGTGTCTGAAATATTCATCGCTGGTCGTGTTGCTCCAAAGCCTGATTGTTAAGGATGCACTGAAGAATGTACTGAACCTGGTTCGTGCGCATTGCGAGCGATCAATTTCGGCCCAGCAAGGTATTGCGTGCGATCACCCAGCGATGCACCTCCGTCGGACCTTCATAAATACGCATGATGCGCGCGTCATTGGCCATCTGTTGCAGCGGTAATTCTTTGGTCATACCCATAGCGCCAAACGCCTGCATCACATGATCGATGACTTCCCAAGCCATTTCGGTCGCGAAGGACTTGATCATCGACACCTGAGTACGGGCGTCCTTGCCCTGGTCGAGTCGCCAGGCGGCTTCATAGGTCATCAATCGGCAAGCATGAATGCGGGTGGCGGCATCGGCAATCCACCATTGAATGGTCTGCCGCTCGGATAGTGCTTGACCAAAGGTGCGGCGCTGCGGTGCGTACTCGCGCAACATGTCGAGCGCGCGCTGCGCACGGCCGATGGACCAGGCAGCCATCTGCACGCGACGCGAACCAAGTCTTGCCTGCATCGGCTCGAAGCCCTGGCCTTCAATACCCAATAACTGATGCTGTGGAATACGGCAATCTTCAAAAATAACTTCATACGTAAATGCACCAGCGATCATCGGTATTTTTCGTTCGATGATGAAGCCCGGTGTTCCCTTGTCGACGATGAAGGCAGAGATCCCCCCGCGGGCGCCCCGCTCAGTGCCGGTTCGGGCCATCACGATCCCAAAGTCGGCCTTTTCAACATTACTGATCCAGATCTTGCGCCCGTTCAGTACCCAGTCGCTACCATCGCGATCGGCCCGTGTGGTCAGGCCGGATGGATCGGCGCCAGCGCCCGGTTCGGAAATCATGATGGCAGATCGGACTTCGCCTCGAACATAGGGCTCGAGATATCGGACCTTCTGATCGGGAGAGGCTGCCAACATCAGCATTCGCAGGTTCGGCGTATCCGGCGGCAAATAATAATGAACGATCGTACGTCCGATCTGCTCGTTCACGCCGACCATTGCTGACACCGGTAGATCGGCACCGCCGATCTCGGTGGGCGCGTCCAGGCCCCAGAGTCCCAGGTCGTGGGTGCGTCGATCCACCCGCGCATGCTCCTCGGCGTTCAAGGCGATACCCAAGCCTTCGGTTTCGCGCTTCAGCAAGGCCGGCTCGAGCGGCATCAGTTCTTCCTGCACAAAGCGCGCCACCAGGTCATTGAGCATCCGGTGCTCTTCGGGAATTTCAAAATTCATGTGTGCGGCTCCTTGATTGAAACGCGGCAATGCTGGTTTGTAGCAGGATTCCAGCAAACGGGCCGATTCGCAGACGGATCGTAGACGGATCAGCAGACGGATCAGCGGACAGTTTTTGAGTGGCCGGCTCCTGATATAAACTTATTGGAGTTGATGCCCGTTGTTGACGTCGGCTTATACCGGGCAAATGGTCTGAACTCAAAATAACGCCACTGGAGACTTCTATGACTTTACAACGTGTTCGTCGCCGCTTGCTCGCAGGAATCGGCGCGGTCAGCTCGCCGCTGTTGTTCGCCAGCACTACCCGCGCCCAAACTCAAAGCCAAGCCTGGCCCAACAAGCCGATCAAGATCATCGTCGGCTATCCGCCGGGCGGTCTGACCGATATTTTTGCGCGTTCTTACGGCGAACATTTGTCGACGCGCTTGGGCCAGCAGGTGGTTGTCGAAAATCGTTCCGGCGCTGGCGGCACACTGGCGGCGCAGGCGGTCAAGGCGGCTGCCCCTGACGGCTACACGTTGATGTTCACCATCTCGACGACGATGCTGATGAATCGGGTTTTGTACAAGACCTTGCCCTATGACGCCGACAAGGACTTTGTGCTGATCTCCAGCATGTCGGCGGGTCACTTGCCGCTGATCGTCAACAAGAGCCTCGGTGTTACCAATCTAAAAGAGTTCGCCGAATATGCGCGCAAGAACAAGGTATCGCTCGGCACTTATGCGGCAGGCTCGTATTCTCATCTGGTGGTGGCCGAACTGAATCAACATTTTGGCTTGCAGATGGAAGCGATTCACTATCGGGGTGAGGCGCCGATGTGGCAGGACGTTGGGGCTGGCGTCATCGCCGGCGGTAGCGGCAGTTTTGCGGCGGCCGGCAGTGTATTGCAATCCGGAATCGCCATTCCGATCGCGGTGCCGCAGACCAATCGTATGGCAAAGCTGCCGAACGTCGCGACCTTCCTGGAGCAGGGCGTCAATTCCAGGGCCTTTCAGTTAAAAGGCTTCATTTGTCTCGTCGGACCGACCGGAATGTCGAATGAAATCGTTCAAAACTTGTCGGACCTGATGGTCGAGGCCGGGAAAACCGAACGGATTCAGAAAATTCTGGGAACTTTTGGAATCGACGAGTCGGCAGTCGGCCATAAGGAGTTTCGCAAGCTCTATGACGACGAAGGGCCGGTCTGGATTTCACTGGTCAAGGGTTTAGGGTTGACGCCGATTTGACGGGCACCGCAAAAAGAATCGAAGGCAATCGACTCGAATAGACCATGAGCACCCTCAAACAACTCAAGGCAGACAACGCGCAGTTTCTCTGGCACCCCATGGCTCACCCGGGTGCGATGAAAAAAACCGCGCCGGACATCATTGCCCGTGGCGAGGGCTGCTGGATCTGGGATGTTGATGGTCACAAGATGCTCGATGGCGTCGGCGGTCTGTGGAGCAGCAACCTCGGCCACAGCAACCAGCGGGTGCGCGACGCAATCGTCGCGCAGCTCGACGAACTGCCTTTTTACAACGTCTTTCGCGGCACCACGCATGTCCGCGCGATCGAGCTGTCGAGCCGGCTGGTCAAGTTGATGCAGCCTGAAAATGTGTCGGCGGTGTTGTTCTCGAATGGCGGCTCGGACGCAGTCGAAGGTGCGCTGAAAATTGCGCGCCAATACTGGAAGTTAAAAGGCCAGGGCGATCGCTTCAAGTTCATCAGTCTGAAGCAGGGCTACCACGGGGTTCACTTCGGCGGCATGAGCGTTAATGGCAACACCAACTTTCGGCGTGCCTATGAGCCGCTGCTGCCTGGCTGTTTTCACGTCGATACGCCGTGGGTTTATCACAACCCCTACACCGAGGACCCGGTGCGTCTGGGCGAAATATGCGCCGAAATGCTGGAGCGCGAAATTATTTTTCAGGGCCCCGATACTGTCGCCGCCTTCATCGCCGAGCCGATCCAGGGTGCCGGTGGCGTTATTGTGCCGCCCGCCAATTATTGGCCCTTGGTTCGCAAGATCTGCGATAAATACGACGTACTGTTGATTGCCGACGAAGTCGTTACCGGGTTCGGGCGCGGCGGTGCGTTGTTCGGCACTCGCCTCTGGCGTGTGAATGCCGACCTGTGGTGCCTGGCCAAAGGCATCAGCTCGGGTTATGTGCCGCTGGGTGCTACCGCGATCGGCCGCAAGGTGGCGCAAGTGTTCGATGCCGACACCACCGGTAACGCGTCGGTGTCACACGGCTACACCTACAGCGCTCACCCGGTAGCGGCCGCCGCCGCGTTGGCGACCCTCGACATTCTCGAGGAGCAGGATATTGCCGGTAACGCGGCTCGGGTTGGTGCCCATTTGCAGGCGCGGCTACGCAGCTTCGTGGAGCGCTTCAGCTTTGTTGGCGACGTGCGCGGCCTCGGCCTGATGGCCGGAATCGAAATGGTTTCCGACAAAGTCAAACGCATACCCATGACCCGCAGCAGTGATATTCCAGCACGGGTCGCACGGGCCGCCTACCAGCGCGGGGTCATGGTGCGCATCAGTGGACCCAACATGATTTTGTCGCCACCGCTGGTCATTACCCAGGCCGAAGTGGATTATCTTGTCGACGTGCTGGAGGCGTCTTTCGCGGCAATTGATCAAGGCCAATGAACTTGGCTTTCAGTCCGGTTATTTTGCTGATCGGTACTGTCGATACCAAAAGCGACGAAATCAGTTTTTTGCGCGAGACAATCGTTGAGGCCGGTGGCCGAGCGATCGTGATGGACGTCGGCGTGCTCGGATGCGGCCGCCTGACGCCCGATATTTCGAACATCGAAGTGGCCGCTGCCGCCGGCTTCACGCTGCAACAAGTCATTGAGTCGGGTGATGAGAACCGTTCAATGGCCATCATGTCGTGCGGTGCCCGACTGCTGGCCAGCCAGTGGCACGCACAACAGCGCATCGACGGTATGCTTGCGCTCGGCGGTACGATGGGTACCGATCTGGCACTCGACGTGGCGCGGGGCTTACCCTTGGGTTTTCCCAAGGTGGTGTTATCGACGATTGCGTTTTCGCCGTTGATTCCACCCGAACGAATCGCACCGGACTTGATCATGATGCTTTGGGCTGGTGGGCTTTTTGGATTGAACCGCCTGTGTCAGGCGTCGCTCAGCCAGGCCGCCGGTGCGGTGGTCGGCGCCTGCAAGGCTGCCCGACCGATCGTGAACGGCCGACCCTTGGTCGGTATGACCTCACTCGGTAGCAGCGTGTTGACCTATATGAAACTGCTAAAGCCGGCGCTCGAAGCGCGCGGTTATGAATTGGCGGTATTTCACACCACCGGTATGGGTGGCCGCTCGTTTGAGGACCTGGCGGCGCAGGGATTGTTTGTGGCCGTGCTGGACTTCAGTTTGCAAGAACTGGTCAATCATCTGGCGGGTTCCTGTGTTAGCGCCGGTGCTGATCGACTGAGCGGTGCCGGTCGCGCCAGCGTACCGCAGATTGTCGCACCCGGCGCGACCGACATGGTTGATTACCCCGCATGGGGAGTGCCACCGGCGCGCTTCGCAGGACGGGCCACGCATCAACACAACCGGCTGATCGCGTCGGTCTCTATTGATCCCGAGATGCGCCGCGAGCTCGCCCGTGCGCTCGGTGAACGATTGGGCAAGTCACTTGGGCCTTGTTGTGTATTGCTGCCCACGCACGGTATTGAAGGATGGGACCGGCCTGGTGAACCGCTGCACGATCCGCAAGGTCTGGCGGCGCTGATCGACGAGCTACCGCGTCATTTGGGGCCGAACACCCGGCTGCTGACGCTGGACGGGCATATCAACGATGTCGCGTTTGCGGACGCGGCGCTGCAAGTTTTCGATGACTGGGTTGCGCAAGGAATCATCGCGCCCGGTGTTCCGATCCGCTCAACACCGACCGGTGCTTGAGGTGAAACCGGCGGCGCTGGTGCTCGACTTCGGTGGCGTCATCAGCCGGACGATGTTTGAAACCCATGCCTTGACCGAGGCCGCGCTCGGGATGCCCGCCGGCATCTTGACCTGGCGCGGCCCGTTCGATGTGCCGAGCGATTCCTTGTGGCAGGCTATGCAGGCTAACCGAATCAGTGAGCGCGACTATTGGTTGCTGCGCACTCGAGAAGTGGGCCGACTGCTGGGTGAAGACTGGGATCAGATGCAGACCTTTGTTCAGCGCGCGCGCGGTGCCGATGTAGCGGCGGTGATTCGCCCCGAGGCCGTTGCCGCGATCGGCGCTGCGAAGGCGGCTGGTCTCAAGCTGGCGATCCT
>JANORY010000361.1:0-7272 GCA_031415535.1 Burkholderiales bacterium
CTCTTCCGATCTCGCTGAACGAAGCCGTGAGATGCTTGAACAGGCACCGATCGAGGTCAGTCTGGCCGGCCGCATGATGCTCAAGCGGGTTCAAGGCAAGGCCAGTTTTGCGACGATCCAGGATGGTACCGGCCGAATTCAAATCTATCTGAACGATGAAATGGTCGGCGCTACGCAGCACGAAGCATTCAAACATTGGGATCTTGGCGATATCTTCGGCGTTACCGGTCGATTGTTCCGAACCTTGAAGGGTGAGCTTTCAGTACGAGCCGCAAGCCTACGCTTGCTGACCAAATCCTTACGTCCCTTGCCCGACAAATTTCATGGGTTGGCCGACCAGGAACAACGCTACCGCCAGCGCTACATTGATCTGATGGTCAATGAAGATTCACGCCGTACCTTCCTGGCGCGCAGCAAGACCATCAACGCGGTGCGCAGCTTCATGAACGCCAACGGATTTCTCGAAGTTGAGACACCCATGCTGCATCCCATCCCGGGCGGTGCTGCGGCCAAACCCTTCACGACGCACCATAACGCGCTCGATCAGCAGATGTACCTGCGTATCGCGCCCGAGCTGTATTTAAAGCGCCTGGTGGTTGGCGGCTTCGAGCGGGTGTTCGAGATCAACCGCAGCTTTCGTAATGAAGGCATCAGCCCGCGCCATAACCCCGAATTCACGATGATGGAGTTCTACGCGGCCTACACCGACTATCTTTGGCTGATGGACTTCACCGAGCAAGTCATTCGCGACGCTGCCTTGTCGGCGCTCGGTACGACCAACTTCGACTACCAGGGCCGCGCCTTGGACCTGGGCGCGCCGTTCGAGCGACTGACCATTACAGATGCCATCCGCAAACACGCGCCCGATTATCGCGATGCCGCACTGGACGACGCGACGTTCGTGCGCACCGAAGTGCAACGCCACGGTGCCGATCTGGCGCATCTCGACGCCATTGGTGCCAGCTCAACCGGTGCCTTGCAGCTCCTGTTGTTCGAGCAGGTTGCGGAGGACAAACTTTGGAATCCAACCTACATCATTGACTACCCGGTCGAAGTTTCACCTCTGGCGCGCGCGTCGGATAAACACAGTGCGATTACCGAACGGTTCGAGCTGTTCATGACCGGTCGCGAGATTGCCAACGGGTTCTCAGAACTGAACGATGCGCAAGACCAGGCAGCACGATTTCGGGCGCAATCACAGGCCAAAGATGCCGGCGATGCCGAGGCGATGTTCTACGACGCTGACTATGTTCGTGCACTCGAGTACGGCATGCCACCAACCGGCGGCTGCGGTATTGGCATTGATCGGCTGATCATGTTGCTGACCAACAGTGCCAGCATTCGCGACGTCATCTTGTTTCCGGCGCTCAAGCAGGTCTAGCCGGGCCTTACAGCTCGTCGATCCAGGCCTGCTGAATAGCTTCGAGAATTTTCTCGCCACTGCGCTTTGGATCGTCGTTAAAGCCCGGCAGCGCCATCACCCATTGATGCAGGTCGGTGAACCGAATCGTCTTCGGATCGATCTCCGGATGGGCATCACAAAGGGCGGCGGCGAGCTCGTAAACATCAGTCCACTTCATGGTCTTTAATGTTCCTCGCGTGCATGATTAATCGAATACTTGGGAATCTCGATCGTCAGGTCCTGCTTCGCCATAATGGCCTGACACGATAGTCGCGAGACTGAGGTCAGACCCCAGGCTCGGTCGAGCAGATCGTCTTCGGTTTCTTCGGATGCTTGCAAACTGTTGAATCCCTGCCTGACGACAATGTGGCAGGTTGTACAGGCGCAGGATAACTCGCAGGCGTGTTCAATCGCAATACCGTGCTCCAGCAATGCGCGACACAGATTGGTTCCAGCCGCGACCTCAAAATCGATACCCAGAGGACACAAGGCGGCGTGCGGTAATAATTTCAGCAGAGGCATGATCAGGGTCCAGTACCCAATTCGTTCAGATTTCGACCGGTCAATGCCAACGCAATCGAGCGGTTCATTCGAGCCGCCGCAAACAATTCAGTGCCGGACGCCAAAGCCTCAATCGCCGAACGAATCGACGCCGGGTCGGTTTCATGACGACTGTGCGACAGTCGCTCAATCAGCGCCCGTATCTGTTCGACCTCAACTTGACTTAACAGGCTGGCATCGGCCAACAGCGCCGATTCGGTTGCGGCAATCATTCGGTCGGCGTCAACCTGCTGCTCACGCAGTGCGCGCAACACCATATCCTGATTGGCATTTTCATAGGACGCTTGCAACATGTCGGCGATCTGGCCATCGGACAGACCATAGGAGGGTTTGACCGAGATACTGGCCTTTACACCGGAGGTGTCCTCGCAAGCAGATACGCTTAACAATCCATCTGCATCGACTTGGAAGGTCACACGAATACGCGCCGCACCAGCCGGCATCGGTGGGAAGCCGCGCAACTCGAACCGAGCCAAGGATCGGCAGTCGGAAACGATTTCGCGCTCACCCTGGACAATATGCACCGACATTGCGGTCTGACCATCCTTGAAGGTCGTGAACTCCTGCGCCCGTGCGGTGGGGATTGTCGAATTGCGAGCAATGATCCGCTCAACGATTCCACCCATGGTTTCCAAGCCCAAGGATAACGGAGTGACATCGAGCAGCAACCAGTCCTCACCGGGCGCACGGTTGCCAACCAGCAGATTAGCCTGCATCGCGGCACCCACGGCAACCACCCGATCCGGATCGATCTCGGTATGCGGTGCTTTACCGAAAAACGCCGCGACCGCACTACGCACTTGCGGCATTCGGGTGGCACCCCCGACCAGCACCACGGCTTCGATATCCTTGTTTTCAAGCCGCGCATCAGCCATGGCGTTGCGGGTTGCCAGCAGCGTCCGATCCAGCAAGACCTGAGTCATCGAATCAAAACGTTCTCGTGTCAATGGCAGCTTGACGGTCATTTGTTCGGACAAGGTGACTAGAAAATTGACCAAAGGCTGGGTTGACAATGACTCTTTGGCGCGACGCGCCTCGTTCAATAACAAACGCAAATCACTGGTATTCAACGAGCCATCCGCCAGGCAAGCTTTAATCGGTGCGTGCAGGTCCTTGGTCATGCCGGTTTCATGCAACGCCCATTCGACGATCTGCAGATCGAAGTCGTCGCCGCCCAGATGGCTGTCACCGCCGGTGGCAATGACCTCAAAGACGCCCAGCGTCATGCGCAGGATCGAAACGTCGAAGGTGCCACCACCCAGGTCATATACAACATAAATGCCCTCGCGATGACTATCGAGCCCATAGGCCAACGCCGCAGCGGTCGGCTCATTGAGCAATCGAAGCACGTCGAGGCCGGCCAGGTGTGCCGCGTCCTTGGTTGCCTGGCGCTGCGCGTCATCAAAGTACGCCGGCACGGTAATCACGGCACCGTCCAACGAGCCGCCGAGCGACATCTCGGCCCGTTCTTTCAGCACTTTGAGGATGTCGGCCGAGACTTCGACCGGACTCTTGGCACCAGCGCGGGTCTTGATCTGCACCATACCGGGCGCATCGACAAACTCATAGGTCGAGGACTGACGTTGAGCATCGGTCAGACCGCGCCCCATGAAGCGCTTGACGGAAACAATCGTATTGGCCGGATCGGCCGCTGCCTGCCCGGCGGCCAAGTCGCCAACCAAGACCGAACCGTCTTCGGCATAACGAACCACCGACGGCAGCAACGCCCTACCCTTGTTATCCTCAAGCACTTCAGCCAGCGAATGACGAATGGTGGCGACCAGCGAATTGGTCGTTCCGAGATCAATCCCAATCGCCCGCTTGCGTTGGTGTGGATCAGGTGCCATCCCAGGCTCGGAAATTTGCAATAAAGCCATCTATTGAGCTCGCGCTGCCATTTCCATGCTGTGTCTGAATTTTTCTATGAACAACATTTCCCGGGCCAGTTCCGCCGCTCTCGGGTAATCGCCAGCGTGATCAATGGCTTGCCCGACTTCGGCAATTCGCGCGGCTTGTGCCAGGGCGAGTTGCTCGCCGAGCGCTTGAACCGCAGCGGCGTCATCGCGCGCCTCGTCCAGGCGTTCGCGCCAGGCCATTTGTTGTTCCAGAAACTGCGGCCGCAAACCAGTGCCGCGATCAGTATCAACCGTAACGCCCTTAAGCCGGCACAGGTACAGCGCACGCTGGGCCGGATTGGCCAGTACTCGGTGGGCTTCATTGACCTGGGTGGAGAGCTGCATCGCCATGCGGCGTTCCGAGTCCATGGCGCGAACAAAGCGATCGGGGTGAACCGAAGATTGGATCGCCCGAAAGCCACGCTCCAACGCTTCGGGATCGGTTTCGAATCGTTGCGGCAGACCCAACAGTTGAAAATGGTCTTGGTTAATCATCTATCAAGCAAAAAAAACGGCTGCGTCCGGCAGCCTGCTTTTCGATCGACCGTACCCGGAGGGAAAACAGAGCTTACCGTGCCAAACAATACATGGAGTCAGCGCACTAACACTTCTCAGATGTTGAACGACTCGCCACAACCACATTCGCTCTTGACGTTCGGGTTATTGAACTTGAAGCCTTCGTTTAATCCCTCACGAACGAAATCCAGTTCGGTGCCAGCGAGGTAAGGCAAACTTTTCGGGTCGACCAGTACCTTCACGCCGTGGCTATCGAACTGTAGATCGTCGGCAGCAATGACGTCGGCGTATTCCAGTTTATAGGCCATTCCGGAACAACCGTTGGTTTTTACTCCAAGTCGCAGTGCCACACCCTTGCCACGCTTCTCAAGGAACTTGGAAACATGATTCGCTGCGCTTGGCGTCAGGCTGACGCCCTGAACAAAAGACGTTTGCATCAGGCCACCTTCAGTTGTTCCGAATGCACCGCTTGATGTTTGCTCTTGTAGTCGGCAACCGCCGCCTTGATCGCATCTTCAGCCAGGATTGAACAGTGAATCTTCACAGGCGGCAAAGCCAGCTCTGCAGCGATTTGTGTGTTCTTGATCTGCGCCGCTTCATCAAGACTTTTACCCTTGACCCATTCGGTCACCAGCGAGGACGAGGCGATCGCCGAGCCACATCCGTAGGTCTTGAATCGAGCGTCTTCAATGATGCCTTGATCATTGACCTTGATCTGCAATTTCATGACATCACCACAGGCCGGGGCACCGACCATGCCGGTTCCCACGCTCAGATCATTTTTATCGAGCGATCCAACATTACGCGGATTCTCATAATGATCGATTACTTTTTCGCTATAAGCCATTTTCGAGTACTCCGGAACCAATCGTTATTGTCACTAAATAAGTCACTTACGTCATTAAGCTTAATGTGCGGCCCATTGGACGCTATTCAAGTCAACGCCTTCGTTAAACATCTCCCAAAGCGGCGACATTTCGCGCAGCTTGGCTACTTTTGATTGCAAAAGGGTAATGGCAAAGTCGACATCTGACTCAGTCGTGAATCGGCCAACCGTGAAGCGAATCGAGCTATGCGCCAGTTCGTCGCTGCGCCCGAGTGCCCGCAGCACGTAAGACGGCTCCAGACTGGCCGAGGTACAAGCTGACCCGCTCGACACTGCCAACTCCTTGATCGCCATAATCAGAGATTCGCCTTCAACGTAGTTAAAACTGACGTTCAAATTGTGCGGCACGCGGCTGTCCATATCGCCGTTCAAATACACTTCATCGATTTGTTTAAGGCCTGCCCAAAGGCGATCGCGCAAGCCGCGAATACGCTCATTTTCAGCCGCCATTTCCAGGCGTGCCAGACGGAACGCTTCGCCCATCCCGACGATCTGGTGACTAGCCAAAGTACCGGAGCGAAAACCGCGTTCGTGGCCGCCGCCGTGAATTTGCGCTTCGATCCGAACCCTGGGTTTGCGCCGGATAAATAACGCGCCGATTCCTTTCGGACCATAAGTTTTGTGCGCCGAGAACGACATCAGGTCGACCTTCAGGCTGGCCAGGTCCACCACAATCTTGCCAGTAGCTTGCGCCGCATCGACATGCAACAAAATGCCGCGCTCGCGGAGAATCGCACCCATGGTCGCTATGTCCTGAACGACACCGATCTCGTTATTGACAAACATCATCGAGACCAGAATCGTGTCCGGCCGCAGTGCCGCCTTGAACACCTCGAGGTCGACCAGGCCGTTCTCGAGAACGTCAAGATAGGTAACCTCAAAGCCCTGCCGCTCCAGCTCGCGCATGCTGTCCAAGGTGGCTTTGTGCTCGGTCTTGGTAGTGATCAGGTGTTTACCCTTGTCACTGTAGAAATGCGCGGCACCCTTGAGCGCCAGGTTAATCGACTCAGTCGCACCGGAGGTCCAGACCAGCTCTTTAGCGTCGCAGTTAACCAGTGCCGCGACGTCCTCGCGTGCCTGCTCGACCGCTCGCTCGGCCTCCCATCCGTAGGCATGGCTGCGCGAGGCGGGATTACCAAAAGAGCCTTTGAGGAACGGCAGCATCTTATCGACTACGCGCGGATCAACCGGCGTTGTCGCGGAATAATCCAGATAAATCGGCAACTGCATGAAGTTCCTCTAATCAACTTTCATTCGAATACATCAGGCACTGACAAGGCGCGCGCCTAAAACGACTAAGCCGAGGTCAGGCGGCCACCCTCTGCTCGCATCGGCTGCAAGGTCGAGGTCGGGAATTCGAGCGCCGCGCGGTGCTCGCGAAGGACCGAGATTTTCTTCGGTGACTCATGCGACTCCTTGACCTTTTGGCCTTCGACCAGATCGGCAAGACTGACCGAATCAAGATACTCAATCATTTTTCGATTCAAGTTGGCCCACAAGTCATGCGTCATACACGGGCCTTCATCGACGCAGTTTTCCTTGCCACCGCATTTGGTCGCGTCCAGTGGTTCATCGACCGCAAAGATAATGTCGGCCACCGTAACGTCCTTCAGCGGTTTCGCCAAGGTATAACCACCACCCGGCCCGCGTGTGCTTTCGACCAGCTCGTGCCGGCGCAAGCGTCCGAACAATTGCTCAAGGTAAGACAGCGAAATCTTTTGTCGCTGGCTAATACCCGCCAACGTTACCGGACCTTGAGTCTGGCGCATCGCCAAATCAATCATCGCTGTCACTGCAAAACGCCCTTTTGTTGTAAGTCGCATGTTGACCCCAAGTTGTCGTTTGGAAAGGAGGAACCAACACTGTACATAATACTCGACTATTTTAGTCCAGTATCCGCACAAGGTGAATGGTTTTTGTCCTGGACAAATCTAGGCTGGGCAACCAGCCCCTCAAGGAAACGCCGAGGCGCTCCTTGGGGCTACCGACAAGCTCAGGCGGCAGCAAGCTCA
>JANORY010000362.1:0-12533 GCA_031415535.1 Burkholderiales bacterium
CTCAAAAACTGCTGGTTGAATTGATCGCACCTTTGGGTACCAGGCAACGCAGCCTGCTGCGATTCTGGTAGGCAGTCCATTCATGGCGTTCGGTCTCACGCGTGTGCTCAGCGCACGGCTCTTCAAGGTTGGCACACGGGCGCTCGACAGTCTGCCAGCGATTTTCTGGATGATGTTCGAAACTGGCGTGCTGATCGGTTGCGGTTTGGCACTCGCCTACTGGTTGACGCCCGACGATCCGTTTGGTATTCGGGCGCAGTTTCCGTGGCTCTGGTTGATCCCCGCGCTGCTTGCCTTGCGCTACGGCACCATCGACGGGCTGTTCGCCTCATTGCTGTTGTTCGTTTTGTGGTTTGTGCCGTCGAAATTTTTCGGTCAACCGCAGCCCGAGGTATTTCCGCAGCAATATTTTTTAGGCGGCCTGGTCATGATTTTGATTTGTGGTCAGTTTGCCGATGTCTGGAATAGCCGCCTCGATCGAGTTCGCACGGTCAATGGCTACCTCGATGACCGCCTGAAGACCCTGACCCGAAGCCACTTTTTGTTGCGCCTGTCGCATGAACGTATAGAACAGGAACTGCTGGTCAGACCGATCACCTTGCGCGACTTGCTCGATCAATTGCAAGTGATCGGTAACAACCCCACGCAAGCGCCGCAAAACGCCAAAGCGCTGGTGGGGTGCGAGCACCTGTTACGCATCCTGACGCAAAGCTGTGAACTTGAGGATGCGTCCATCTACCGAGTGGTTGGCGATCCGAAAAACTTGCGTCTCGAAGAAACACCGGTGACCTCGACCGGCGAAGCGCTCGCCTTGAATAGCGCCGACCCGCTGATCAGCCTGGCGATGGAAACCGAGACCCTGGCCCATGTCCAGGCCAGCGACGCCAGCCTGTACGCCAGCGACTATCTGGTGTGTGCACCGATCCAGACCAGCAACCGCACCCTGCTGGGTATGGTGGTGGTGCGCGGCATGCGCTTTTTTGCATTGAACAATGAAAATTTGCAGTTGATCACCGTGCTCAACGGCTATTACGCGGATGCCTTGATGCGCGTTGAACTGACCCGTCCGGTGCTGTTGATCCAGCCTGATTGTCCGGCCGATTTTGCGCTCGAGCTGGTCCGATTGCAGTCGCTCTTTAACATCGCCAAGATTGAATCGGCGATGGTTGGTCTGGTGTTCGAGAAGACACCACAATCGGAAAGTGTCTATGAGCAGGTCTGCCGAATGCGCCGCACCATCGATCTGACCTGGGTCATCGAGTTGGCCGAACACCGAGTGATTATCAGTCTGTTATCACTCGCCGGAGCCGCCGCCATCGAGGGTTTCCTGATGCGCATCGAGGGCGATCTTCAGGAGCAGTTCGGCACCAGTTTCGCGCAATCGCATATTGCCGTACACACGGTTACGATCGCTGGCGACCCGGCTGCCGAAACGCTTGACAATCTGTTGATTCGATGCCGGGTTCCGACCCGGCCGCAGCTCGCTGATGTGCTGGTCTGAGGAGGTGCCATGTTAGGCAAGTTACTGCCCCTGGCGCTGAACTTCGAGGCGGCTGCCTTGCTGGCGGTCACCTCAGGCGTTGAGTCCAGCGGCGTCATGGCCTTGTATTTTGCGCTTCATGGCTTGGCCAGTCTGCTGCTTGCCTATCCGATCTGGCTGAGTCTGCCCGCTGAGTTAAAGGAGCCGCGCAAGCTGGTGATCTTTTGGCTGTTCCTCTTTAACCTGCTGGTTCCAACCTCGATTGTCTGGCTGCGGATTGCGATCTGGCTCGGACACAAGTATCGGCGCTTGCGCGAGGCGGCGCCGGTTGGCACGGTGTTCGAGCCGATCTACAGCATCTATCGACGCAATGAAATCAAGAACGTGCGCAATGGCCGACTGCGGACTCGCCTGACTGCGGGTGGTGTCGATATCGATGACCGAATTTCCGCCCTGCTGGGTATCCAGGATATATCGGCCAGTATTACGGCGGATCTGTTGCGGCAACTGCTGGCCGATCCCCTGGATGATATTCGCCTGCTGGCCTACGGCATGCTCGATGGCAAGGAAAAAGCCATCAGTCATCGGCTGCTGACCGAGGAAGCCACCTTAAAAAGTGCCACCGGCGATGACGAGAAATTCGGTGCTCACAAGCGCTTGGCGGAGTTGCAATGGGAACTCGTCTTTCAAAAGCTGGTGCAAGGCGACATGAAATTGTATGCCGGCCGACAGGCAAAAATGCATGCCGAAGCCGCCCTGAAAATTCAGGCTAGCGATTCCGGTCTGTGGTTTTTATTGGGCCGAATCAATCTTGTCCTGCATGACCTGCGGGCCGGTGAAGAAGCATTGGAAACTGCCGAAAAAATGGGGCTGCCGCGTACGGTTGTCATACCCTATCTGGCGGAATACGCTTATGCCGAACGACAATACGGCAAGATTGCGCTGTTATTCAGTGAACTGCGTTCGGTTCCTGGTGCCTTGCAGTTGGCGGCGAGTTATCGTTACTGGACCGGGCGCTAGACTTGGCAGCCCAAGAAGCTAGCCCAGGCAATTGGATGAGGATCACATAAAGCGCCATGAGTACGCCGTTTCCGACCGCCGCCAAGGTTGACGTCATGTTGCTGCTCGAGGGTACGTTTCCCTATGTCGCGGGCGGCGTCTCGAGCTGGGTCAACCAGATTATCCGCGGCTTTCCCGAGCTCACCTTCGGTGCCGTTTTCATTGGCAGCCGGCGCGAAGACTACACCGAGATGAAGTACCAGTTGCCCGATAACTTCGTGCATCTGGAGTGCCACTACATGCATGAGTTTCGAGCACCCCCGGCGGTGGCCGCCAATGCCGGCGATCCAAAAGCGTTCGAATTTAATCGCCAGTTGCATGATGCACTGCGCGCCTCGCGCACCTCGACCGATACTCTGGCAGCCACCGCGCAGGCCGGCAAACTGATGCAGGAAATTGTGCCGATGCTCTCCGGCGCGGGCAAGTTGTCCGAAAACGCCTTCATGTACAGCAGCCGTTCCTGGGATTTCATCACCGAGAACTATCGCGAGCGCTGCACCGATCCGTCCTTTGTCGATTACTTCTGGACGGTGCGCATCATGCACTTGCCGATTTGGCTGCTGATGCGAATTGCCGACGGTTTAATTCCAGCGCGTTGTTATCACACCATTTCCACCGGCTACGCCGGCTTTCTGGCGGCGCTGCTCAAACACAAGACCGGCCGCTCGATGTTGTTATCCGAGCACGGCATTTACACCAAAGAGCGCAAGATCGATTTGTTCCAGGCAACCTGGATTCAGGATAATCGCGGCGTGTTTGAAAAGGACCCCTCACAGCTCGCCTACTTTCGTGACATGTGGGTGCGATTTTTCGAAGCGATGGGGCGGATGTGTTACGACGCCGCCGACCGGATTGTTGCGCTCTACGAGAATAATCGCCTGCGCCAGGTTACCGATGGCGCACCGCCCGAGAAGACCTTGAATGTTGCCAACGGCATTAATTTGCCGAGGCTGGCCGCGTTGCGCGAGAAACGCGTCTATGGACCCAACGGCGAACCCCCTTACACCTTGTGCCTGATCGGCCGGGTGGTGCCGATCAAGGATATCAAGACCTTCATTCGGGCGATGAAAACGGTGGTCACCGCCCTGCCGAACGCCGAAGGATGGATCGCCGGCCCAGAGGATGAAGACCCGCCCTACGCCGCCGAGTGCCGCTCGATCGTCGATTCGCTGGGCTTGCAGAACAACGTCAAGTTTCTCGGCTTTCAGAAAATTGATGAACTGCTACCGAAGGTCGGCCTCGGCATGCTCAGCTCGATCAGCGAGGCGCTGCCCTTGGTTATGCTCGAGGGCTTTGCGGCAGGTGTGCCGTCGATTGCTACCGATGTCGGCTCCTGCAAGCAGTTGATTTTCGGCCTGACCGAGGAAGACCAGGCGCTCGGTGCCTCCGGTGATATCGTCCGAATTGCTGATCCGGAGGCGCTGGCCAACGCCGCGCTGCGATTGTTATCCGATCCGCAGCGCTACCGTGAAGCGCAACAGGCCGGCATCAGTCGGGTCGAGAAGTACTATACCCAGGACATGATGTTCGGCAAGTATCGCGAACTCTACGAATGGGCGGTGGTCAACTCCGATCAGGTCGATGCCCAACGCGCCGAGGCGGCAGCGGCGACGGCCAAGAAGAAGTAATAAACACGAAATAAGCACGAGATAAATACGAAACAAACACCAAGGTAGGCATAGCAGATGGCCGGCATAGGATTCGAGCTTAGAAAGCTGCTGCAGCGGGAGAATCTTTTATCGCTGTTGCGGGCCTATGCCTTTGCCGGCATTATCAGTTCCGGGCCGTGGGTGCTGTCGATCATCGGCATGTTGATCATCGGTATCCTGAGCTTCGCGGTGGTCACGCCTGATCTCTTGATCACCCAGTTCCAGGTCACCGTCACCGTCATGATCGCCATGTCGCTGATCATCACCGGCCTGATCCAGTTGGCGTTCACCCGATTTATCGCCGACCGCCTGTTCGAGCGCAAAGCCGAACTGGCGGTCTCGAACTATAACGGCGTGCTGCTGACGGTGACCGCCGTCACCGGTGTACTCGGCGTGGCGGTGCTGGTTCTATTCTTCCCGGATCAGACAGCGCTCTACAAGCTGGAGGCGATTGCCGGTTTTGTCATCATGTCCAACGTCTGGATTGCGACCGTGTTCCTGTCCGGCATCAAACAATACAAGATGATTGTGGTGCTGTATCTGGGTGGCTACACGGCCAGCGTGATTGGCGCGCTGGCGTTGCGGCCCTTTAACGTTGAAGGCTTGCTCGGTGGTTTTGTCGCCGGTCAGGTGCTGTTGTTCGCCAGCATGCATGCGGTCATTCTGAAAAACTTCCCGTCACCGCGTGGCATGTCATTCGAGGTGTTTGATCCGAAAAAGCTCTACCCGACCTTAATGGCGATCGGCTTTCTCTATAACCTCGGCCTGTGGATCGACAAGTTTATTTTCTGGTACTGGCCGCCGACCTCGCAGGCCATCATCGGACCGCTGCGTGCCTCGGTCATCTATGATTTGCCGGTGTTCATGGCCTACCTGTCAATCATTCCCGGCATGGCGATTTTTCTGGTGCGCATTGAAACCGACTTCGTCGAGCACTATGACAGTTTTTACACCGGCGTGCGCCAAGGTGGCTCGCTCGAACATATCGAGCGCTGCCGCAACGGCATGATCGAAGCCGCTCGCTCCGGCTTCTTCGAGATCATTAAGATCCAGTCGATTGCCACGCTGTTGCTGTTTGTGGTGGGCGAGCGAATTTTGAGCTGGTTGCAAATCTCGGACTTGTACTTGCCACTGCTCTATGTTCAAACGATTGCTGCCGGCCTGCAGGTCTTGTTTCTGGCGATCCTGACGCTGTATTTCTATCTCGACAAACGCTACGTCATCCTGATGTTGTGTGTCGTGCTGGTGCTGACCAATGGCCTCTTGACGGCGATTTCGGTGCGGCTCGGCCCAGAGTATTACGGCTATGGTTTTGCCATTTCACTGTTGATTGTCGTAATTGCCGGCTTTTACAGCCTCGAGCGCAGCTTCGCCCGGCTTGAATACTCAACGTTCATGCTGCAATAACAAAAGCCCGCCGCCGATTTCGCGTCGCCTGCGATTCACAGTAGCATTGCCCTTCAGAATTTTCACAGCATTGCGGCTAAACGCCCGGAGCGCTATTCATGCCAGCCAATCGTCGTTCGCGCAACATCACCGAAGGGGTCGCCCGCGCCCCGAATCGTTCGATGTACTACGCCATGGGTTACCAGAAATCGGACTTCGACAAGCCGATGATCGGTATTGCCAACGGTCACTCGACCATCACGCCGTGCAATTCCGGCCTGCAACCGCTGGCCGACGCTGCCGTCATTGCGATCAAGGCCGCCGGCGGCAATCCGCAGACCTTTGGCACGCCGACCATTTCCGATGGCATGTCGATGGGTACCGAAGGCATGAAGTATTCGCTGATCTCACGCGAAGTCATCGCCGACTGCGTTGAAACTGTCGTGCAGGGCCAGTGGATGGACGGCGTCATGGTGATCGGCGGCTGCGACAAAAATATGCCGGGCGGCATGATGGGCATCGTGCGCGCCAATGTACCAGCCATCTACGTCTACGGCGGCACCATCAAGCCGGGTAACTGGAAAGGCAAGGATCTGACCGTGGTCTCGGTGTTCGAGGCGGTCGGTGAATTCTCGCGCCAACGCATGAGCCAGGAAGACTTCGAAGGCATCGAGCGCAATGCGGTTCCCGGGACCGGGTCGTGCGGCGGCATGTTTACCGCCAACACGATGTCATCGTCATTCGAAGCACTTGGGCTTAGTCTCCTGAGTTCCTCAACGATGGCCAACCCCGATCACGAAAAAATCGACTCGACTGCGCGTTCGGCACAAGTGCTAATCGAAGCCGTCAAAATGAACTTGTGTCCGCGAGACATCGTGACTCGAAAATCGATCGAGAACGCAGTCACCCTGATCATGGCGACCGGCGGATCGACCAATGCGGTGCTGCATTTCCTGGCGATTGCGCATTCGGCCGGCGTCATCTGGACGATTGATGACTTCGAGCGGGTCCGCAAAAAAGTGCCGGTCATTTGTGATTTGAAGCCGTCCGGGCAGTATGTCGCTACCGATCTGCACAAGGCCGGCGGCATTCCGCAAGTGCTGAAAATTCTGTTGAATGCCGGCTTGCTGCACGGCGATTGCATGACCATTACCGGCCGCACGCTGGCCGAAGAATTGGCGTCGGTTCCAGATCAACCCCGCGCCGACCAGAAAGTTATTTTTCCGATCGACAAGGCCCTGTATAAAACCGGCCATCTGGCGATTCTGAAGGGCAATCTGTCGCCCGAAGGCGCGGTGGCGAAAATCACTGGCCTGAAGAACCCGTCGTTAACCGGGCCGGCCCGCGTGTTCGACGATGAAGCCTCGGCGATGGCGGCGATCATGGACAACAAGATCAACCCCGGCGACGTGCTGGTGTTGCGTTATCTCGGACCCAAAGGCGCTCCGGGTATGCCGGAAATGCTGGCACCCACCTCAGCGCTGATCGGTGCCGGGCTCGGTGAATCGGTGGCCTTGATTACCGACGGCCGTTTCTCCGGCGGCACCTGGGGTATGGTGGTCGGCCACGTTGCACCGGAGGCGGTTGCCGGCGGCAATATTGCGCTGATCCAGGAAGGCGACAGCATTACCGTTGATGCGCACAAACTGCTGCTGCAGTTGAACATCAGCGACGCCGAAATGGCTGTGCGTCGCGCGGCGTGGCAGCCACCGAAGCCGCGTTACACCACCGGCGTACTGGCGAAGTTCGCCAAGCTGGCGTCGAGCGCCAGCAAGGGTGCGGTGACCGATCTGTTTGAGCCATCGGGTTCCTGAAGAGTCATTCCGTACAGGCGTGTGCCTCTGTCTGATAATTTCGAGCGATTAATACTTGCCATGCGAAGGCTACGGTGCAAACTGTCTGTGAGTTATCATGGAGGCTGATCGCTCGGTGACGACGATCCTTTTGCCAGAGAACTACTGACCAACACCAGTGAAGCGTGGCGCTGTGCCGCGCTTCATCACTTCTGCTACGCCCGTTGCAAGATGGCGGCGGCGTCCATCCAAGGACGTTTGCACCGTCGCGGGTTCGGCGTATCGAACTAACGCTGCGACTGAAAGTGCCGGATTGCGGCTGCGACCTCACGCGGGGGCAGCCGGACCGTGTCGTCTCCGGCTAACATCGCCAGCGCATCGAGCAGGTTTACAACGGGGCGAGGCCGTTGCCATAAAGCTCGTCGATGACCCAGAGGACGCCGCGCACATCGATGGCGCACGATGCCGCGTAGGTGCGCAGAGCGCCGTCGCCTGAGAGCAGGACACATCCAGAGTGCAGTTCGGCGAGGGCAAAGGCAAAGCCGTCATTGATAGAGAGGCGCGGGACCAGACGGGTCACATCAACCGCACGCACGACGCGCTCGCCTGGGAGGTCCATGACTTTCAGTCCTCCGCGAACGAGCGCGCGCTTCTGCGCGGCGGTGAATTTCAGAAACTCTTCCTCGAATAGAGTGTTCGGGATCAGCAGCTCGTAGGGCAGCTGGACGAAGACGTCGAGGAGCGACGCCTTTCGGAGGTCAATAAGACAGGATGTCAATGCCAAAGTAAAAGTTGACCACTTGGGGATTATTCATCCGGCAGTGACAGCGCCATGAAACACCCTCCTCTTCAGACCACCGCTGGTACGGTAGACCTCACCAAGGGCTTACCGGTCCCGATCATGCAGCAGGTGTCGCGTCCCCCGGCACAACCGGTCCAGGCTCAGGCAGTTCCTGCCCCCGCACCGGCCCCGGCGAGCCCAGTCAAGTAGCGACTCGCACGCTCGCACCGGCAAGGCGGTCCGCGAGGCGGAGGGTTTCCAACTGTCTACCGTTGTCTCCTTCTCCATTTGGTCGATGGCACACTGCCGTGAGCCTAGCCGAGGCACGACGCCCGGCATTGCGGCGGGCCTCCCTTCTCGGGCGTCTTCGAGCGTGTTGCTCTCAGGACCGGCAGGACAGATCACCAGAGTGATCTTGTTGCCGCGCTGAGCTGACTTCGCCCCGGACTCACGTGCGAACTCGACGGGCAGAAGCGGCCCATCGTTGTGCCAGGTCCCACGCATGGGAAGGTCTCGCGGGTCCCAGATCAGCGAGCCCCAGCCGATGCACGCGATCCCGTTGTTTGCTGTCTCCGCCATGTGTCCCGCCTTCCTCGCTAGAACTTCGTCCGCACGTAGGTGCCGTAGATCCCGTAGCAGTCCGTGCCGCGCGGGTTCTTGTGCGAATTGAGTGATCCGTCCATCGTCTTCCTGTTGAAGGTCTTGCCGCAGACGATGCAGCGGAAGACGTAGGTCGGGCCGTAGCTGGGGGATGGTACCTGACGGCGGGGACGCGATGCTGTCCTCGTTCCCCATGATGGGCTTGCATCGCTGATGGCGCGCGCTGTTGTCGAGGCGACGGGCAATGGTCCTTCGGAGGAGAGTTCGACGAGGTAGCGCGGGGAAAATGTCTGCGCGGTGACGGAGGCATCCTGCATGCGGTCCACGCGGTAGGAGCGGTGCTCACCGGAATCGCTGCGGATGGCGTGCAGGACGAAGTTCCCTTCGGATGTCTGGCGCAGCGAGTAGGGCTCGATGCGGCGGACCCTGCCGTCGTAGCTCAGGTCCACGCACAAATGGTTCGCTGCGGCGAAGCGGATGATTTCCAGCGGGGCGCGGGAGCGCGGCGGAACGGACATCGGCAGCACGCGACTGCGGATGGTGGTCTCCGTCGAGCCGGGTTCGATGCGCGCGCGTTGCGGCGCCTCGGCCCGGCCCATGAGCCAGGTGAATATTTCAGGGAGGGCAGCCCAGAAATCCGCCACTGGCGGGAGCACCGGAAGCTGGTGGTCCAGCATGTTGTCCCACATCGCTTCCAGATCGGCGCGGTGCGGTTCGAGCGATTCGACACTCGGCAGGGCGATGCCCTTATAACCGCACTTTTGCTCCAGCACATCGCGCAGCACCGCTGCCGTCGGTCGGGTGTCGCCGTGGCGGTAGAGATTGACAACGTCATAGAGATCGCGAGGTCGCGTTCTTTCGCCGAGCGCGCGCACCTTCTCGCCGAAGGCTTCTTCGTAGGCGTAACTGTTGATCCAGAGCCCATCTTCGGGGCGGTCGGTGTAGGGATGAAAAACCTCGCGCCGCACGGCGGGCAGCACGAGCTTTTCATCCGCTGTGAGATCGAGCTTGATCTTCGGCCAGCCGCCTGCGGTCGTGGCGGGCGAGACCGGCCCGCGATAGCCGACTTTGCCCTGGCAAGAGAGGCGACCGCGCGGGTTCTCGTAAATGTCGAAGCCGAGCTGGTTAGCAGGCAGCACGAGGCCGGATTCATCCGCGACCCACGCGATCACCTCGCCGAGCACGCGGCGAAGAAATCCTTCCTCAATCTGGCCCTCATCGCGCAGCGTGAAGTCCAGGTCCTCTGAAAACCGATAGGTCTCGAAGTAGCACTTCTTGAGGCACGTGCCGCCCTTGAACACCCACGCATCAACAAGCTCGGGATGGGCGTTGATTCCGGCCAGCAGCCAGCCGAGGACGTAGTCCTTCTCGACGACGTTGGGCAGCAGCCCGAGCGCGGATGCGGCTTCGAGAATCTCCCGCTTGTCGATCATGGCGCGGCCTTCCAGCGTTCCGGCACCCAGAGTCGCCATGCCGTGTGTAGATGGCTCGCGGTGAGGGCAGGATCGAACTGTGTGTAACCTTGCGTCAGTCGCGCGCGGCAGGCGCGGGCGAGGTCCACGTTGCGCAGGTGTGTCTCGGCCAGGAAGCCGAGCCGCTTGAAGATCGCGCCGTTCCCGAATTGCTCCGCGGTGCGGATCAGGAGATCGCCGTCATAGGTCGGCGCTTTCAGGTGCGCGGCCAGGCAGTCGGCGACATGATCGATGCCGCCGCCAACGTCGGGCATCGCCAGCATATCGATCAGGGTGCGTGCCGGGTCCGAGAGACTCACGCGTTTCGAGCCGCGCCAGACGGATTTAAGGCCGAAGAGCCGCTTCTGCCCTATGTGATGGAGCTGGAAGCCGACTCCCTGTGCGGTGACGCGTTTTGCGCTGATTCGTCTTGTTGTGAAGACAAAGGTCTCGTTGAAAAGCTGCTCAGTGAGGTCCCAGTAGTGTGCGGCGGTCCACCCGCCGATATAGCATTGACCAAAGAGCGTCGGGACCAGCACCCACGGGTCCTCGACAACCTGTTCGCTACCGGCGAGATCGAGCGGCACGGGGACATAGAGACCCTGTCCTATGCGCCGCAGCCAGCCTTGCTTGCCCCAGCGCGAGAGGAGCTTGGCCGCTTCCGTGCGGCCAAGGTCGAGCGTCTTCGCCGTGGCGTCAATCGACACCACTTCTTTGGTGGCGCGTAGCACAGCGGCAAGCCGGGCGCGCGCGACGGGTAGCGGGTTCTTTTCCTTCATCATGGCTATACCGTATCACGTAGATTTCGCATATTCAATGAATTTCACGTACTTTTATATAGCGGTTGCGGCCATTTTTGAGTCTTCCGGCTCGGCTTTGCAGGCGGTCAGCGCATGAGCTTCCTCGCGCAGGCTTTGGACTCGGCAAAGAACGCACTGGCCCGGGGACTTGGTCCTGATGAGGTCGTTCGCACGGTCGATGCGCTGGGCGACTGCCACTTTCTCATTGTTCGAAACTGGCAGCGCGATTAGCAAGCGCAGATCGCCTATTTCTGGCGTTCTCTGAATCCTGAATAGGCAATTGCGCCGGCAATCCTGTCGCAGTCATTCGCAGAGACTCCAGCTTCGCGAGCGGTTGAAAACCACTCGCTGCGTATGCGGGCCTCCATGTCGTCGATCAAGGCGGATGCGCTGGATCGTTCCAGCAAGAACCGCGCGCTTTGCGACAATAGGTTGTTCGCATTTGCGAAGCGTCCGAGATCGCCGCATTCCAGGGCGAGGTCGCGGCGCAGGGCGGTGATCGGCACAGCCGGCGTGAGATCATAGGCCGGGGACAGACGCCACTCGCGCTCCTTGGCAATCAGGGCGTGGTTCCTCGGGTGATCATCGATATTCGAGATCAGCGCGTTAAAACACATTCTACGGAAGAGCTCAGTTGCATCAGCCTGAGGTTTGGCGCTGACACGGCGTAGCTCTTCCACCATCTGGACGTAGGACCAGCGCTCGCGTGATTGATGGGTATCCTCGGTGCGCAGAAGAGTAAGTGCGCTGATCATCCGGGCGCGCCGGTAGCCGGCTTCTGTCTTCTCGCGGTCGAAGCGTTTGACCAGCAGGACATCGCGTCCGGCGACGTCAATAACGCGGCTTTCCGCTGTGCTAAGACCGCAGGCGCGCGCCAGCATCAGCATTGCATGTTCAACGCGCGCGTTGTTCCATGGATCGGTCGCAGTGTTGAACTTTGCGATCCAGAGGCCGGTCTCATCTTCGACCACGGCTTTCGGCCGTGATCCGCCCATGGAGGTCCCGACCAATAACAGGTTGGCGACCTGCACGGCAACTGCACCCTCCGGCAATTCTTCGTCCGCGACGATGGCATCGGCCGTCGCCTGGAGCACTTCGAGATCGAGCGTCTGATTGAAGATCTTCTTGGGCGCAGGCGGCGTTGCGTTGCGACCGAAACCAAGCGCACCCGCCCGATCGTCAGGCGATTGAAGGAGGTATTCAAGCTCGCCCGGCTAGGTCACGCCGAGATGTCGTTGAATGACGCGGCGGCCCCAGAAATCAGGGCTTGCATCCCGAATTGCTCCGAACATACCATTCAGCGCGTTGGTCCGGTACGTCCGGTCCGTCAGCTTGAGGTCAAGCGGATCCAGAGGCACAGCATCCGGGCGAGAAAGGTAGCTGCGCCCATATACAAAGTTTCCTTCTGGTGTGCCCCTCCGGTCAGCTTGAAGCGTGAAACGTCCAGCCGTGACCGGCTCCGTCGCGCCCGGCAACGTGATGTAAACAAAACATTCGCCGGAGACATTAGAAGTCATTGGACAACCCCGGCTTC
>JANORY010000363.1:0-23111 GCA_031415535.1 Burkholderiales bacterium
GTGCGCCGAGTTGTGCGCCGAGTTGTGCGCCGAGTGGTTTGATCGATAGGTTCGGCACGAACAATATCAAAGCCAAAACCATCAGGAATCGACCAATTGGGTAAGTAAGAGCGAGCGGCATTGATCTCATGGAGGGTAACCTGAGGCAGACGAATTAACCGTTACGCACAGATTGCACCGATCCGGCCGGCGACAAAAGCGCGCCCGCATAAACGGTGCCGATCAGCCCGCTGGCGGTCATTATCTCAGAAGGAAACGCCGGGGCGCGCCATCAGCAATTGGATCTTGCGCACGTCGATGCCGCGCCCGAGCATGTGTGTTGTAAAGGCATGCCTGAGCGAATGCGGCGTGATTGGTTTTTGGGTTCCGGCTGCGCCGACCGCGCCGATATTCTTGAAATCGGCAAATCAAGCAACCGAAATGTGGTCCTGCATCTTACGAACATCAATCTCTAAACTTAACCGTCGCACCACCAACTGCGGAATCCGCGAGCGGCCAGCCCCTGGAATCACGCGCACGATCCCCATCGCCTGCAGTTTGGCCAGCGTGCGGCTCAGATTCGACTCGGCCCGCCCGGCCAACTTCGCTAACTGCGCCATCGACTGCGGCCGTTCGGCGTCGATCAACGCCAGCAGCGAGCGATTTTCGGGGTTCAGGAGCCGCAACAGCGCCTCCGCACTCTCAAAACTGGGGCTCGACGCGCCAGCCTCTGCCGGCCGTCTTCCTTGAGCCACCACTCGCATCTCATCACGCAAGCTTTGCGCGGATTGAATTTTCATTGCATCACACCCCTACTCCGCCTGAACATCAAACGGCAATCCCAGCGCCGATAACCGGGCCCGGACAGCGTTAAAGAAATCCACCACCAACGTATCCGCATCGACAAATTGATACGGTCTTCCATCGTCTCCTTCACTCCGATGCCAATGATCGGCTGTCACGGGAGCCGCGGTAAATGCGCTGCCTACGTGAGGCACCGGATGGGCATTATCGAAACCGAGTACCCGTGCACCCTCTGGCTCGTGCAGAGAAAACGCGTAAGCCAGACCATGCGGGACCGCCTTTGATTTCGCTACGCGACGCACTTCGAACTTCACCCAATAACCGCTGGTAAGCACATACACTTTACCGTCTTAGCCGAGCAGGTTAAGCAGGGACTCCTCGGGATAAGCCATATGGTTATGATATCACGATAGGATACTATTAAAATCGGCTGGAACTGCTCCAGCGGTCTAGCAAATCATATGCTTCTCAGGAAAGGGTCAGTAGTACCTGGCCCTCGGTGATCGCATCGCCCTCCTGCACCCTGATTCCGGTGACCACACCGGCCTGCGGTGCCTCTACTGGGATCTCCATTTTCATCGATTCAACGATGATCAGAACATCGCCGCTGGCGACCTTATCGCCAACCTTGAACTCGATTTTCCAGATCGAACCGCTCACTTCCGAACAAACATCAGCCAATTGAGTTCACCTTCCAGAAAATAATCATTCAAAGCGGGCCACGATCAACCATCACATCGAGCAACTGCGGCAGCCGCGACGCAATCGCCTGACTGAGCGCGGCGGCCAGTTCGCGGGGATCGGTCAGGCGCTGGGCACTGACCCCGAATCCTTGTGCAATCGCGACAAAGTCAAGCGCCGGGTCATTGAGGTCCATACCGACAAATCGGCGGCTGTGGCGCATCGCGAGCAGACGCTCCTTGATGATTCGATAACCTTGATTGTTCACCAACACATAGGTAATCGGCAATCGGCAGTGGGCCGCAGTCCAGAGTCCCTGGATCGCATACAAGGAGCTGCCATCGCCCAGCACCGCGACCACCGGCCGACCCGGGTTGGCCAGCGCCGCGCCAATCGCACCCGGCACACAGAAGCCCAGTCCCCCGCTGGCCAGGCCAACGTAGGTTCGTTGTTCGGTCAGCGCAACCAGCGCGTTAAAAGCCGGCGTTGCGGTCAGCGCTTCCTCGACCAGAACGACGTCGGCCGGCAATACCTCGGACAAGGTGTTCATCAGAACGCGAACGTCAATCGGTTGCTGGTGGGCAAACGGCGCAATCTGCGCACGCAAGGCGTTGCGCCGCACACTCCAGTTATGGGCAACAATGGCCTTCACACGCCGCGCCGCCTCGGCCTTGAATACTGCCGAGGCTTCGGTCGTCAAGGTCGGTAAAAGCGCACGCAAGGTTTCACGGACATCGGCCTGCACGGCGATCTCGGCCGGATAGTTCTTGCCGAGTTCCCACGAACGCCGCGAAATATGAATGACTTCCATAGTCGGCGGCATTGGCTCTACCGTACTGTACGCGGACAGCCTGAGCACATCGGCACCGAGCGAAATCAACAGATCATGCTGATCAAACAGCGCTCGCAGTTTTTCCTGACCACGGCCCGGATCGCCGATACACAGCGGATGATCCGACGGAAATCGAACATTATGAGCAACCGGCTCCTGGGCAATCGGCGCACCGAGTGTAAAGCCGAGCGCAGCGACTTCGTCGAACGCCTGGCTCTGCGACACTTCACGGCCAGCCAGGATGATTGGTGCACGCGCGGCCACCATTCGTTGGCGAATCGCATCGACGGTGTTGTCATCGGGCCGCGTTGTGGCAATCACTCGAGTCATCTGACCGAGATCGATCTCGGCCTCCTGGTCGAGCACACTGCCGGGCAGGCTGATGAACACCGGCCCGGTCGGCGCGGTCATGGCAATTTTGGCCGCACGACGCACAATTCGCGGCAGGTCTTCCAGGCGAGTCACCTCGACGGCCCACTTCACCAGCGGCCTGGCAATGGTCACCAAATCTTCATAAAGGATCGGCTCTTGCAAGCCATGTCCAATTTCGTACTGACCGGCCGTCACGATGATGGGCGAGCCACTCATATGCGCCGTGTACAGCGCACCCATTGCATGTCCCAGGCCAGGGGTGCAATGCAAATTGCATGCCGTCAGTCGACCACTGGCGCGCGCATAGCCGTCTGCCATGCCCAGAACGATCGATTCCTGCAGCCCGAGCACATAGGTCAACTGGGGAAAGTCTGGCACCACTTCCATCAGCGCCAGTTCAGTGGTGCCCGGGTTGCCAAACAGATGCGTAACACCTTCGCTGACCAGCAGTTCCAGAAACGCTTTCCTGCCGGTAATTTTATTGAGTTCCGGTTGTGCGCGCGCCATGGTTTGCTCATTGATGCGTTGCGAGATGCACTGTCGGGCTGCACTGCGGGATGCAATGCGAGACTCAAAGTGCGGGGTACCGACCAAGTCTACTCGGGTTTGATACCGCCAAGCTTGATGACACGGGTCCAGTTATCGATCTCCACCTTGACGAAATCCGAATACCGTTTCGCGCCTTGCTGCGGAACCACAAATCCGACCGACTCCATGCGCTGCTTGATGGCCGCCGAAGTCATGATTCGCTGCATTTCCGTTTCAAGCTTCTCTAAAATTGCGGCCGGCGTGCCCTTCGGTGCCGACAGGCCGGACCAGGACAGCGCCTGGAAGCCCGGCAAACCGGATTCCGCCAAAGTCGGGACGTCCGGGTAGAGCGGGTTACGCTGCAAGCTGGTCACCGCCAACGCTCGCAATTTACCGGCACGCACATGCGCCAGCGCGGCATCCTGATTAATGAACATCAACGGGATCTGGCCGCCCAGCAGATCGGTCATCATCGGGCCACCACCTCGATACGGTATGCCGACCATGAAAAATCCGTTGCAGCTCTTCACGCCTTCCGGGCATTCACTTTCGCGCTGCTTGAATAATTCCATCGCCATGTGGCCCGAGGCCGCATGGGTATAGCCGTAGTTAAGCTTCCCAGGATTGGCCCGAACATAGTCGACCAATTCCTTGAAGCTCTTGTAGGGTGTTCCGGGATGCACCACCAGGACATTGGGGCCCGAGTGAATTTGTCCGATGTGCACAAAATCGCGCATCGAATCATAGGCCAGCGTCGAATCCAGTCCGTGCGCCACCGCGTTCGAGCCGACCCCGCTTAACAGCAAGGTGTAACCATCGCCCGGCTGTTTGGCCGCATGGGCTGTGCCAATCGTGCCGCCCGCGCCACCGCGGTTCTCGATCAGGAACGGTTGCTTTAAAGACTTGCCCAACTCGTCAGCGACCATCCGTGCCATGACGTCGCTGGTGCCGCCAACCGGAAAGGGCACAATAATTTTTACCGGTTTGCTCGGCCAGACCTCTTGCCCAATGGCAGGTGCCGAGGCCACAACACATACGGAGAGCGCTAGAAGCAGTTTGCGATAGTTCATCGAATCACCTTGCTGTTGAAGAGAAATTTCAATCGACTATGTAGGTCGGATAACGGCTGCGCATTTCATCAAGAAACGATAACGTACCGAGTAAATGTTTGTTCAGAGCGACGGCAGCAGCTTGCGGGTCTGCCGACTCGAGTGCTCGAACAATTGCCCGATGGTCACGAATGATCGCCTGGGCCTTGCCGGCGGCAGGCAAATGCAGGCAACGAAGCCGGTCGATATGCCCGCTGCGTTGTCGAACCAAGTCCCACAGGGGTGTGACGCTGCCGGCCGCGTACAGCGCTCTGTGAAAGGCCAGGTCAGCCAGCGCGAACTCTCGATAGTCGCCCGGCGCCAAGGCATCAGCTTGCCGCACAACGGCCTCGCGCAGGGTTGCGCAGAGCACCCGTAGTTTGGCGGGTGCTGACTGCGCCAGGCTTCGGACCAGTTCCAGTTCGATCGAGCGTCGCAAAAAGTGCGCTTGCCGGGCGGCACCGACACTGATTCGACTGACCACGGTTGTATGCTGCGCAAAAATATCGACCAACCCCTCCTCGCTCAAACGTGTCAGCGCATCGCGGATTGGCGTTTGACTGACGCCGTAGTGCAAAGCCAGCTCGATTCTTGACAAGACACACCCGGGCTCAAGTTTTACCGCCAGAATGAGTTCGCGCAGCGCGTCGAATATCTGCGGCGCGACGTGCCGCGAGCGCTCGAGCTTGAGCGGCGGCAGTTGGTCAATCAGGCTCATTGATTCAGCGAACACCGATAAACATTCAAAAAAGTAAGCCGCAATTCAAGCAGCATAGATAATTATATACTAATATATTAGTGCCTCAGCGCCCATCAACCTTGAGGTCCGCGAATCTTGAACAACCAATCATCCTGCTGGCGAGAACCCACCGTGTCAAACGTTCAACCTGCTGCACCGAGCAAACCCGGCAATCCCGCCAAGACCACCAAAGCCGCCGATTCGCTGCGCAGCGCCCGCTGGTTCGCACCCGACGACTTGCGCGCATTCGGTCACCGCTCGCGCGCGATGCAAATGGGTTACGCACCGGTCGACTGGGTCGGCAAGCCGGTTATTGCCCTTATCAACACCTGGTCAGACATCAACCCCTGCCACAGTCATTTGAAGCAACGTGTCGAAGATGTCAAACGCGGTGTCTTCCAAGCTGGCGGTTTTCCGATCGAGTTGCCGGCCATTTCACTGGCCGAGTCATTCGTGAAACCGACCACCATGTTGTATCGCAACCTGTTGGCGATGGAAACCGAGGAGTTGCTTCGCAGTCACCCGGTGGACGGCGCAGTGTTGATGGGCGGTTGCGACAAAACCACGCCAGGCTTGCTGATGGGCGCGCTCAGCGCCGGCCTGCCTTGCATCTATTTACCGGCGGGTCCGATGCTGCGCGGTAACTGGAAAGGCAAAGTCCTGGGCTCGGGCTCTGACGCCTGGAAATACTGGGACGAGCGCCGCGCCGGCAATATCAGCGAACTCGAATGGCTCGAAGTCGAAGCCGGTATTGCGCGCAGCCACGGTACCTGCATGACCATGGGTACCGCCGCGACGATGATGGGCATCACCGAGGCGATCGGTCTGAGTTTACCCGGTGCCTCATCGATCCCTGCGGCCGACGCCAATCATCCGCGAATGAGCGCGCAATGTGGCCGGCGCGTGGTCGAAATGGTCTGGGAGGATCTGACGCCGGCGCGTCTGCTCAGCCGGGCGTCATTCGAGAACGGCATCGCGGTCGCGATGGCGATGGGCTGCTCGACCAATGCCATTATTCATCTGGTCGCGATCTCGCGGCGGGCTGGTGCCGATTGCGCCGTCGGGCTGGACGACTTCGACAAGGCCAGCCGCAAGGTGCCGGTCATTGCCAATATTCGACCAAGCGGCGCCACCTACCTGATGGAAGACTTCTACTACGCCGGCGGCATGACGGCACTGATGAATCGAATCAGCACGCACTTGGCGCTGGACGCCTTGACGGTGACCGGCCAGACCGTGGCCAGCAACATTGAAGGCGCGCAAGTTCACAACGACGACGTGATTCGCACACTGCAAACGCCGCTCTATGCCGAAGGCGCGCTGGCCGTGTTGCGTGGCAATATTGCGCCGGGTGGTGCGGTCATCAAGCCGAGCGCCTGCGCGCCGCAGTATCTGAAACACACCGGCCCGGCGCTGGTGTTCGACGACTATCCGAGCATGAAGGCCGCCGTCGAAGACGAGACGCTGGATGTGACTGCGGATCACATTCTGGTGTTGCGCAACGCCGGCCCACAAGGTGGCCCCGGTATGCCCGAGTGGGGCATGCTGCCGATCCCGGTCAAACTGGTCAAACAGGGTGTGCGTGACATGCTGCGGCTCTCGGACGCACGCATGAGCGGCACCAGCTACGGTGCCTGTATCCTGCACGCAGCGCCGGAGGCCTACATTGGTGGCCCGCTGGCTCTCGTGAAAACCGGCGATCTGATCAGCGTCGACGTAGCCGCACGCAGCATCAATCTGCAGATCAGCGACGACGAGTTGGCACAACGGCGAGCACTCTGGAAGGCACCCGCGCCGCGCTATGAGCGCGGTTACGGCTGGATGTTCAGCCGTCATATTTTGCAGGCCGACCAGGGCTGCGATTTTGACTTTCTCGAAACCGGTTTTGGTGCACCAGTGGGCGAACCTGAAATTTTTTGATCGGACACCGACATGGCATTAAGTACAACCACCCGCGCGCAACTGGCCACCGTCAGCACGGCGACACTGTGCACCGCCCTCTTTAAGCGCGGCCTTCGGAATCAGTTCATTCAGGATGTTCATCCGCTGAACGCCAACTTGCCGAACATGGTTGGCGAAGCGTATACGCTGCGCTACATTCCGGCCCGCGAAGATCTGAACCCGATCACGGTTTTTCTGGATCGCGATCATCCACAGCGCAAGGCGGTTGAGGAGTGCCCGGCCGGCGCGGTGCTGGTGATCGACAGTCGAAAGAATGCGCGAGCCGCCTCGGCTGGCTCCATACTCGTTACCCGGCTGATGAAACGAGGCGTCGCCGGCGTCGTCACCGACGGTGGCTTCCGGGATTCGCCGGAAATCGCACGTCTGGCCATCGCCGCCTACCACCATCGGCCGAGCGCACCGACCAATTTGAGTTTGCATCAGGCCATCGATATTAATCTGCCGATCGGTTGTGGTGATGTACCGGTGTTTCCGGGCGACGTGATCGTCGGCGACGCCGAAGGCGTGGTGGTCATACCGGCCATCATGGCTGACGAGATCACACGTGAAGCGCTCGAGATGACCGTCTTCGAAGACTTTGTGACCGAAAAAGTTCAACAAGGTCGCAGCATCCTGGGACTCTATCCGCCAACCGAGGAGCAGAGTCGACTGGAGTTTGCTGACTGGCGTACTCTTAAAGGAAGGTAGGAGACGACTTGGAAACAACCATTTACCCGGCACGCCGCATCATCACGCTGAATCCATCACAGCCGCTGACGACTCATGTGGCGGTGCGCGATGGCCGGGTACTAGGCACCGGCTCGCTCGACGAACTGGCCGCTTGGGGTGCCTACACGCTGGATAGCCGGTTTTCAGACAAGGTCCTGATGCCCGGTCTGGTCGAAGGCCACAGTCACGTCATGGAAGGTACGATGTGGCGCTATGTTTATGTCGGCTTTCACGACCGAATGGATCCGAACGGTCGTATCTGGCCCGGTGCCCGATCCATCGACTCGGTGCTGGAGCGCCTGTCGCAAGCCCAAACCGAGCTGACTGACGCCGCTCAGCCTTTACTCGCCTGGGGCTTTGATCCGATCTATTTCGGCGAACAGCGGTGCAGCCGTCAGCAACTCGATCGGGTATCGACCAGCCGACCAATTGCCATCATGCATGCGAGCTTTCATGTCATCAATGCGAACTCGGTGGCATTGGCTTGCGCCGATCTGCTGCGTGCCGGCATCGATCATCCGGGCATATCATTGGGTCCCGACGGCCTGCCCACCGGTGAGTTGCGCGGCCCCGATGCGATGGCCCCGGTCAACGAACGGGTCGGCTTTGATCGCCGACTTTTATCGGGCGATGCGCAGGCACTGGAATTTTTCGCGAAACTCTGTGTTCGCCGCGGCGTCACCACGGCAACCGATCTGGCCAGCCCGCAAACACCGGAGGTCGTCGAGACGATGTTGCAAGCGACCGGCCGCAGCGACTTCCCGACCCGCATCGTGCCATTGATCCGATTACTCGGCATGACACCGCGCGCCGCGATTGAACGGGCGATCGAACTGAAATCGAGGTCGACCGATCGATTGCGAATGGGCCGCCTGAAAATTGTTGCCGACGGCTCGATCCAGGGCTTTTCAGCGCGGCTGCGCTGGCCGGGCTACTTCAACGGTGCACCGAACGGCCTGTGGTACACCGCCCCTGAGCAGATCGCCGAGGCCTATCGGCTCGGCCTGGCCCACGACGTACTGATCCACATCCATACCAACGGCGACGAGGCAACCGAGCTGGCACTCGATTGTCTTGAGGCGGCACTGCGCCAGCACCCGAGTCCCGATCATCGCTTCACCTTGCAGCATTGTCAGTTGGCGGATGCTGCGCAATTTCGGCGCATGAAGGCGCTCGGTGTTTGTGTCAATCTGTTCGCGAACCACCACTTTTATTGGGGTGACGCTCACTACAGCATGACGGTTGGCCCCGAGCGCGCCAACCGGATGAACGCTTGCGCAACCGCCCGCGACTGTGGCGTGCCGTTCGCGATCCACTCGGATGCGCCGGTAACCCCCCTCGGGCCTTTGTTTACCGCCTGGTGCGCCGTTAATCGCCTGACTTCCAGCGGCCAAGTTCAGGGCGAACACGAGCGCATCAGCGTCGCGCAAGCCCTGCACGCGGTAACGCTCGGTGCTGCTTATACACTCAAACTCGATTCTGAAATTGGCTCAATCGAAATCGGCAAATGTGCTGACTTCGCCGTGCTTGAAGACGATCCGTTGACCACCCCGCCCGAGCAGATCAAAGATGTACGGGTTTGGGGCGTGGTCCAAGGCGGGCGCATCTTTGCGGCCGAATGAGGATGCTCTGAGTACGCCCTCGCGCCTGCCAGTGACGGTGATCGGCGGCTATCTGGGCGCCGGCAAGACCACGTTGATCAACCATCTGTTGCGTGGCGCAAAAGGGCTGCGCCTGGCGGTTCTGGTGAACGATTTTGGCGACATCAATATCGATGCCGACCTGATCGAATCACAATCCGATGACGTGATCAACCTGGCCGGCGGTTGTGTGTGTTGCAGCTTCGGCGATGACCTGATGAACACCCTGTCTGCGCTGGGTAAGCGCCAGCCCCCGCCGGATCATGTTTTGATTGAGACCAGCGGTGTCGCCCAGCCGCAGGCGCTGGTCCGCTCGTTACGATTGGTGGCGTCGCTGCGGCATGACTCAACGGTGGTACTGGTCGACTGCGAAACCGTGCGCGCCAAGACCCGCGATCGTTATCTGGGCGAGACCGTGAGCGCGCAATTGCGCGACGCCGATCTAATCGTGCTGAACAAGTCCGATCTGGTCAGCGAGCAGACGCTTGACGATCTTTTTGGTTGGCTCGAGTCGACCGTGCCGCGCGCCCACCTGCTTGCCTGCAATCGCGCGCAAGTTGATCCGCAATTGATCTTCGAGCCTGCGCCGTCGCGCGCTGCAGAATCCGGTTCCAAAACAAACCTGTCGGGTTCGGCCGCCAGCACCGGCTTGCTGAACGATCGAAACCGGTTTCGTGCGCCCTACGGTCGTAACCGGACCGCACCACCGGCACGCCACCGGTTTCAAAGCGTCAGTCTGGAGTTCACCAACCGAATTGATGCCGATCAACTGTCGCGGGCACTGATTAACCCGGCTCTGCGGCTCTATCGAGCCAAAGCGCTGGCGCAGGATGCGCAAGGGCGCAGTATCGTCATTCAGATTGTGGGTGGCCGCTACGAAGTGTTGGCGTCAAATCACCCAAATCCGGAACGCGGTCGCTTGGTCTGCATCGGCGCACGGAGCACACTGGACGAACTCGCTCTGCGAGCTCTGTTAAATCAATCGATCGCAACCAATCCGTGACCTGTACCCCCCCCATGCGCAGCATGATCACCGCGCGCCAAAGGCTTGTCCGAGCGGCTGGTCGTCTACAAACACGCACTGCGCAACGCGTTGATGCCGATCGTCACGATTGTCGGCTTGCAGTTTGGCAATTTGATTTCCGGCGCGGTGCTGAGCGAAACCCAAAGCGAGCCGATACTTTCACCGGCCCGGGAAGCCTGGCGCGTCTTTCGCCAAAACAAGGCCGCCGTGCTGGGACTGTTCCTGTTGTTTATCGTCGCCAGCATCATGATCTTCGGCCCCGGCCTGTACGGTGTGAACGCCTTTGATATTGCCGTTGCACCGTTTAAGCCGCCCTTCGAGCGCAGTGAGACCTGGCTGGGCACCGGGTCGCCGATTCAGGTCGACGGCTGTTTGAAGTGGCTACGGTTCCTATGGCTTGATGAGTGACACCGCAGGCGCGGCCAGGCGTTTCCTTGAGAGCCAGACCTTAATCAGTGTGACGCAGCAACCAGTGCCTTTTCCGCCCACTTGTTTAGGCTGATCCCGCTTCGCGCAGCGGCTTTAAGTGCCGCTGCATGCACCTCGGGGGCGATACGAAGCATGAGTTTGCCGCTCGCAGGTTTTTCCGGCTTGTCGCCCAACTGCGCGCAAGCGGTGAGGTAATCGTTGACCACAGCATGGAAATTAATTTCGAACTCGGACACCGACTCGCCGTGAAAGGCGATTACGTCATCAATATCAAGTACCCGACCCACGATGATCTTATCTTCAGAATCGAAAACCATACTTGCGGTGTAGCCCTTGTAACTCATTATGTTGTTCACGATTTGACCTCGATTTTTCGCAAAAACTCACGCACTGCGACTAATCTGTAACGCAGAGCTTCCCGTCCCGGATGTGGTCGATGTATCGTCGCCTTGCAGCCGCGGCACTCAAACGTAACCGACGAACCCTCACCTTCGATTACGCGGCAACCTATTGCTTTGAGAAGCGATTCAACACGTGCCCATTCAAGATTCCCGTTAATAGGCTCAGACCAAAGCAGTTCGAGCGTTTTACCATGCTTGTTATTCACGCCATTATGATAGCAAACTAGGTGATTTGTGCAATCACTATTGGCGGCGGGTGGCATCAACTGCTGGTGTGGCCAAACGGTCGCGTGCGCCTTTTCGCAGGGAAAGAATGATCGAAGTCGCGATGATCGTCGCCACGACTCCGAGCGAAATCAGTACCGGAATCTTGAACAGGTCGATCAACATCATCTTGACGCCAACAAACATCAGCACGATCGCGAGTCCGTACTTCAGCAATGAGAAGCGGTCTGCCATGTCGGCTAGCAGAAAGAGAAGCGCTCGCCGTGCAATTCCTCAGTCACATTCATGTGACCGCGAAGCCATTTCACAACGGGGTTGCTGGCAAGGTCAGGCTTTTGCTCGGCGAACAACCACATCTTGATGCCGGTGATCAACAGGAATGCCCCAAAAACATACAGTAACCAGTGAAACTTCGCGATCAGCCAGACGCCAGCGAAGATCATGATCGTACGCATCTCGATGGCACCGAGTACGCGATAGATCAACACGCGCTTTTGCAGCTCGGGCGGTACGGCGAAGAACGAGAACAACATTAGCCAGACGAACACGTTGTCAACCGCCAGGGATTTTTCGATCAGGTAGCCGGTGACGAACTCAAGCGTTTTCTGATCTGCAAGGGCGCGTCCCACAGTGCCATAGCGATACCACCACAAGGCACCTGCGGATGCGAAGGACAGCCCGACCCAGATTCCCGACCAGGCTGCCGCTTCGCGTGTGGAGATACGATGTTGCTTGCCTGCGCCCACCACGAACAGATCGATGGCAAACATGACCACGACAATTGCGGCGAAGCCCGCCCACATTGACCAGTTTCCGACAGTTTCCACGTTCGATTTCCTGTTCAGCGACTCGTTATGCCGAGCTAAGCTTGGAGTGATTTAAAGCGCCAACGGCGTCCGGGCTTACCGCCGGGTTGGCTGCTGGATTTTGGGTCAGCACATGGGCGGCTCGGGAAATCGCCTGGGCCACTGCCTTGCGGGTCTTTCCAGCACTGCTATTGATCACAATATCCGACTTGCCCTCTTGAGTAATGATGAGCTGGCAGCGTTTTGTCAAACCCGGTCGGTTGCCGTTCCTATCGTGCACGCTGATGCGAATGCAACTCAAACGGGCATCAATTTGGGCAAACGCCGTATGCAATTTTTCGCCAATGATCCCGCGCAGTTCGATCGATGTGGCCAGGTTGCCGCCAAAAATAATCAGGTTCAATCGGGCACTCCTTAGGTCGTCAAGTAAGCTCAGAGGCCGCATCTTAGGGACTTCCAGCTTGTTTGCGAAGCAACAATTCGCGTAAAATCACTTCGGTTTTTTCGAACTATAGTGGCCTTAATGATCAACTACAAGCATTTGCAATATTTTTGGGCTGTTGCCAAGGAAGGCAGTATCGTCAAGGCAGCGGAGCGTCTTGGTGTCACTTCACAAACCATCAGTGGGCAACTGAGTCTGCTTGAAGCCAGCCTCGGCAAATCGTTGTTGACCCCGAAGGGACGCGGGCTGGCGCTCACCGACGCTGGCCGGCAGGCGCTGATTTATGCCGATCAAATTTTTTTGCTGGGCGAACGCTTGCAGCGCGACTTAACGCAGCGCGAGGAAATGCCCAAGCTGATGTTATCGGTTGGGGTAACCGATTCAATTCCGAAGTTGGTGGCCTTTCGGGTGCTCGAGTCAGCCTTGGCACTGGCAGTCCCGGTGCATCTGAACTGCCATGAAGGAGAACTTGAGGACTTGCTCGCCGAGCTTGCCATGCATAAGGTCGACATGGTGCTCACGGACCAACCGGTTGCCGTCGGTTCGACCCGATTATTCAGCCATCTATTGGGCGAAGCGGTGATCAGTATTTATGGCACCGAAGAACTGGTCGGCCGGTACCGGGTCGGCTTCCCGGCAAGCTTGCAGGGTGCGCCGATGCTGCTGCCGACCCGCAACACAGCTCTTCGTGGCCGCTTGGACCAATGGTTCGAACAACACGATATTCGTCCCCGGCTGACCGGTGAATTCGAAGACAGCGGCTTGCTCAAGACCTTCGGGCGCAGCGGACTTGGTCTGTTTCCCGCACTGACCGTTCTGGAAAAAGAAATCGCCGACGAGTATCGCTCCGAACGTCTGGGTGAGCTCGACGATCTGCGCGCCCAGTTCTACTTGATCTCGACCGAACGCAAGATCAAACATCCTGCGGTTGAGGCGATTCGCAGTACTACTGCGAACTCCTTATTCGGGCGGCGTTAGCTCGAAGAAAGACGCCCTAGTGTCCTGCCCCGTGCGCGCTTGTGCGCCCCGCTGGCCGGCAGCCCGCTCTTTCGCGAGCCGTGCTTTTGCTGGATCTGGCCGGCTTCGGTGCGAGCTTCATCACTTTTACGCAAGCCATACAGGCGCTCCTTGGCGCGGCCCACCGCGCCTGCTTGGCCGGTGAGTAAATTCGAAGTGTATTGATTCCCGTAGTTCCCGACTGCATTTGCATCTGACTCCAATGAATGCCGGGTTCACGCTAGTGCAACCACAAGTGATAAGCCGCGAAACTCACGAGCATGGCGCGCATCCGGAAGTTCAGCCAACCGGTCGACCGTAGCTGACGCATGCAGGCGTCGACCATCGGATAGCCGGTGCGGCCCGTGCACCAAGCCTCAAAGCGTTCAATTTCGGCGCTGCGCAGCCACTGCGGCTCAATCACATAAAGCGCCAACGCGCACTGGAAGCTTTGCGCCGGCAGCAGCGGTGCGTGGTCGCGCAGCCGCAGGTCACGTTTGAACCAAACCAACGCACTTTGGTTCAAACGCGGTCAACTCAAATCGTCTTGGAGCCTGTCTCTGAACTCAAGGCTTTTTGGCCCAGGCGCTGCACCAGCCTTCACCGGCAACCTGCTTGGCGCCAAATAACGGACAGCCCCCCACCTTATCGCCCGCTTTGCCTTGGTATAGCGCACAGTTGATACAGTTTTGACCGGCCACGAACTTCGGGTACTTTTTGGTATCGACCTTTTTTGCGTCGGCCACGTAGCCCAGAGCGGCGGCCTGTGCATCTTTTTCATCAAGAATAACTTGCGCTTGCGCAAAGCCGCAGGCGGTGGCGCACGAGGCAGCAACAGCAACTAGAAATACGCGTCTGGTAGTCGTCATGAATGTTCCATTTAGTTAAAAGTTTGGTGCAGACCCTTACGGACCACAAGGATAACGAGTCAGGCATCGATTCAGCCGACCGCCGACGCGTCTTCAGGGATATTACAGAGCCGACGGCTCCGAATCAGCGGCGCGCAGGGCAGGTTCAGGCGGCTTCATAACTTGAATCCGTAGTGCTCATCAGCACCGCGCGGGCTGATCACGCCGTTCGCCAGATCAAGGGCAAGCTGTTCGCGCCGGCGCAAGTCCGGTGGTCCGAATCCGCCACCGCCAGGAAGGTCGACGCGCAGACGACTACCGGGTGCAATGTTGATATCGCCCTTACCGGCAAATGCGGTGGCACCGCCGTCTGACTCGATAAATACCGAACCCGCCGCGCCATCGAGGCCGCCGCTACGCCCTCTGGCCGGATGAGCGCGCCGATCAAAAGTCGCTGCGTTGCACACAAAGTCATGGCCGTCGCGAGCGCCAATGACAATGCGTTGTGCCAGCCCGCCGCGGTGCCGCCCCGGCCCGCCGGAATCGCAAAGGAATTCTTTGTGCCAGAACACCAGCGGCGCTTGCGACTCGGTGATTTCAACCGGTATCGCACCGACCCCGGATGGAAATGCGGTAGTCGCCAGGCCATCCTTGGTGGGCCGCGCACCGGTGCCGCCCAAACCAATGCTCATGACATTAAAGCCTGGGCGATCGGCTCGGGCCGCACCCGTTAAAGCCAGAACCCAGATGCTGCCAGCCGATTCAGCCGGCACCTGGCCGGCCAGCGCCCGCTCCAGGCATCCGAACATGAGATCAGGCAACATCTGACCGACCACGTGTCGTGCCGTGACCGGGCTGGGGCGCAAAGGTGCCACCACCGAGCCGGGCGGTGCCAGAACCACGAATGGTTCAAGCGAGCCACTATTGTTGGGAACGTCCGGAGCGATCATGCACTTTAATCCGAACACCGAGTAGGCATCGGTGTAACACTTCGGCGAATTGATGCCGTAGGTCGACGCCGCCGATGAGCCAGCATAGTCGACCGTCAGCCGATCGCCTTCGATGGTCATACAGGCTTGTAGCTCAATCGGGCCTTCGTAACCATCCAGCGACATGCTGGCGCGGTAGTCGCCGGCGGGCAAACGCGCAATCGCCTGCCGGGTAGCCTGGCGCGATTGCACCAGAATATGCTCGGCGAGCGCATCGATGTCCTCGAGGGAGTATTCGCGCATCATGTCGATCAGGCGATTGCCACCGACGTCATTGCAGCTCAGCAGCGACAAGATATCGCCGCGCGCCTCGATCGGATTACGTGAGTTTGCTTCGACAATCGCCAGCATGTCCTCGTTCAGTCCGGCAGCGCTGCGCAATTTCATCGGCGGAATGCAGACGCCCTCCTCGAAGACCGAGCGGCCCTGCGCCGAAAAGCCGACTCCGCCAACGTCAATTGTGTGACAGGTCGCAGCGACGATCGCGACCAGGCGTAGTTCCTTGAAGACCGGCGTCACAACGACGAAGTCGAACAAATGGCCGGTGCCCAACCACGGATCATTGGTGACATAAACATCGCCCTGCTGCATGGCCGAAGGTGGAAAGCGCACGAAAAAATGCCGCACCGCAACCGCCATGGTATTGACATGTCCAGGTGTACCGGTGACGGCCTGCGCCAGCATCCGCCCCTGGGTATCGTAGACACCGGCAGACAAGTCGCCGGCCTCGCGCGCCACCGAACCGAACGCCGTGCGCAACAAGGCCTGTGCCTGCTCTTCGACCACCGAGATCAGACGGTTCCACTGGACCTGCGTGCGGATCGAATGCAGGGCAGCGTTTTCGCTGGTCACGTTACCCTTGCTGGCGTTGTTCATTGGTCAATTCTCGCCCGCAACAAGCACGAGATGGCCCATAGCGTTCACTGATGCCTGCCAACCGAGCGGCACCACTGTGGTGGTTTCGTCTTCGGCAATCAAGGCTGGACCGGCGATCAGCGAGGACTCATCGAGGTCAAATCGCCAATAGCGGTCGAAGGCAACTGCGGCACCCAGCGTCGGCTCCCAGACTTGGACGCGGGCTAGCTCTCGGACTTCGGCGAGCATGTGCGGCATGTGCGCGTTTGACCGCGCACGCTTCAAATGCTCGCTAGCATACGGCGGCGCTGCAACCGGTAGTGTTGACAGGCGCAACATCCAGGTCACCAGGTCGACCTCGCTACGACTGATTCTCAGGCCATAGATTCGTTCGTACTCAACTTCAAACCGCTCCCGCAAGCGTTCGAGCTCGGCGCGATCCAGCGGCGTGTCGACCGGTATCCGCAACTCATGACCCTGACCCGAGTAACGAAGCTCGACCAGCAGGCTCTCGGTCAAGCGCCGGTCGCCGGCGGCGGGCTCGACCACCGCCTGTGCCTGCGCCAGCATCTGTGCAATGTTTGCGTTGGTCTGTTCCAGGTCGCAATTAGCCAAGGTCGTGCGTTCACTGCGTACCACCTCGAAGGATACTGGCGCGCGCAAAAAACCGATCGCCGATCCGACACCGGCACCGGAGGGCACTACGATGCGCCGAATACCCAGCTTCTGCGCCAGCCGGCCGGCGTGCAGCGGCGCAGCGCCGCCGAACGCGACCATGGTGTAGTCACCGATTACCTTGCCGCGCTCGATCGCATGAACGCGGGCCGCGTTGGCCATATTTTCTTCGACAATTTCCGATATACCGACGGCCGACCAAAACGAATCGAGTCCGAGTTGCTGTCCAAGCTTCTGCACGAGTGCCTGACTCGCAAGTGTCGCATCCAGTTGAATATGACCACCAGCAAAGTGTTGCGCATCAATTCTGCCAAGTTGCAAATCGGCGTCGGTTACTGTGGCTTCTGTTCCGCCGCGCGCGTAGCACGCGGGTCCCGGCTCGGAACCTGCCGAATCCGGTCCAACCGTTATGCGTGCCAGCGCATCGATGCGACCGATCGAGCCGCCGCCAGCGCCGATTTCGACCAGTTCAATGACCGGAATTCGCACCGGTAAACCGCTACCCTTGACGTTGCGGTAGGCACGGCCAATTTCGAAGCGGCGCGATCGTTCCGGCTCGCCGTCATTGATGAGGCATACCTTGGCTGTGGTACCACCCATGTCAAAGGCCATCACATCATTGATCGCACATTCAGCGGCGATATGCGCCGCCAGGATTGCGCCGCCAGCGGGTCCCGATTCGACCAGTCGAATCGGGAAACGCACCGCATAGTCGAGGGTGGTCAGACCACCGCCTGACATCATCAGCAATAGCGGGCAGGTAATGCCCTCGCCGCTCAGCAGTTCACGCAGGCGCGTCAGATAACCGGACATCAGTGGTCGCACATAGGCATTGGCGCAAGTCGTCGAAAGGCGTTCGTATTCACGCATCTCGGGGCAGACCTGCGACGACAGGCAAATGCTGGCAATGCCTGCAAGCCGGCGCGCAAGAATATCGCGCGCACGCAGTTCGTGTTGCGGATTCACATAGGCATGCAGAAATCCGATTGCCAGCGCTTGAATCCGGTGCTCGATCAGGCGCTCGGCAATCGCCTCGACGGCGGCTTCATCCAAGGGTAACAACACGCTGCCGTCGGCCGCCATCCGCTCGCGAACCGTGAATCGTAACGGCCGTGGCACCAATTCAGCGGGTCGCTCGATATTGATATCAAATTGCTCGAAGCGCTTTTCGAAACCCATTTCGAGTACGTCGCGAAACCCTTCCGTGGTCAGCAGAGCGGTGCGCGCACCCTTGCGCTCGATCAATGCATTGGTTGCCAAGGTGGTGCCGTGAATGAAGAGCTGAATCTGGCGCGCGGCCACCGAGGACTCGGCAAACAGGTGCCTGACACCGTCGACGACCGCAAGCTCGGGTTGGCGCGCGCTGGTCAGTACCTTGCAGGAATAACGACGCCCCGCAGTCTCCAGCACCAGATCCGTAAACGTACCACCAATATCGACGGCGAGCCGCGCGGGTTCGCCGCGCTCGGGTGCGGTATTCATACCTGCGCGCCGGAAAAGCGCGGATCGCGCCAGGTGCCAAGGGTCAGGATGTCGCGCAATCGTGCCACTGCATGCCAAAGATCAACATGGCGCGTCACCAGCGGATGAATTCCAAAGCGCAGCGAATCGGGTTTGCGCGCAGACACCACGACGCCGGCCGCTACCAGCGCCTGCGCGAGCGGCTGGGCGGCCACGAACCGGAACGCGACATGCCCGCCTCGGCGTCGATGTTCGAGCGGGCTGGCCAGCTCAAGCGGTGCGCACGACGGATCATCTTTTATCAGCGCGATCAGGTGTTCGGACAGCGAGCGGTGACGCTCATCCAGTCTGACCGGGTCTACCTGCTGCCATAGGTCAGCCGCCGCAGCGAAGGCCGCATTGGCCAGTACGGCAGGGGTGCCGACCAGGAAGCGAGCAACACCGAGCGCAGGCTCGAAGCCGGGGTCAAAGGCAAACGTATCCGCATGTCCCATCCAGCCGCAAATCGCCGGCCAGACGGCCTGTTGATGGCGCGGATGCGCGTAGATAAACGACGGAGCGCCAGGTCCGCCGCACAGGTACTTGTAGCCACAACCGACCGCGAAGTCGGCGTTGCAGGTTCGCAAGCCGATCGCCACTGCGCCGGCCGAGTGCGACAAGTCCCACAGACTCAATGCGCCGCCAGCGTTAATCAAGGGATTCAACGAGGCCATATCGAGTCGTTCACTGCTGCGATAGTCGACATGCGACAGCGCAACTACGGCAACGTCGCCCGGTTCGAGCGCCGACGGCAACTCGGCGATTGAATCGATCAGCCGCAATTGCACCTTGTCCGCCCGAGCAATGCCCTCGGCGACGTACCGGTTTGATGGAAAGACCTGAGCTTGCGCAACCATCACCGACTTTTTTGACAGTTGTAATGCATAACACAGCAACTTGTATTGATTCAAGCTTGTGCTGTCGCAAACGATCAGATCACCGGGTTCGGCACCGAGCACTCGGGACAACTGATTGCCCAGTATCCGCGGCTGATCCAGCCAGTCATTGTCATTCCAACCGCGTCGTCGCGCTGCGCGCCAGCCATCCTCGAGCAGGCACTGCAAACGTGCCGGCGCGTCGGCCGGCATCGGTCCAATTGAGTTAGCGTCGAAATACAGGGTCTCGGGTGAACCCGGCGCAAAACGTAATCGCAGCGCCGCACCGAGCGGGTCGGCGGCGTCCATGGCCGCATCAAGCCGCGCCGAGTCCAATAATGACAAAGTCATCGGGAAGTCAGATTCACTGGGAATCGGGCACAATACACGTTCCCGATAGGCGGGACAACAAGCGGCTACTGACAGGCTCCCAGTACTCACATTTTTGTGCCAGCCGTTCGATCAACGGAGTAATTCGCGTGCCGGGTGTTTCGATTCATGTCGTAGATGTCTCGCGCGGCGTGGTGGCCAGCGGCATGCGCGTCGAACTGCATGCGCTGACACCGAGCGCGACGCTGATCGCGGCCGGCTTGCTTTCAGCACAAGGACTGCTTGATTCGCCAGCGCTGAACCAAACCCTGACGGCCGGATTTTACGAGGCCAGATTCCATGTGGCCGACTTCTATCGAATGGTCGGCACTGCGCTTGCTCAGGTGCCGTTCCTCGATGTGGTGAGCTACCGTTTTGGCATCGAGAATCCCGCCCAACATTACCATTTGCCGTTCAAGGTAACTCCCTGGGGCTACTCATGTTTTCGGGGCGGTGCCTGAGCGGGATCGAGCCGCACCGATGGACTCGGCAATCGAATGGCCAGACTATTTATTGCTTGGTAGGAATGTTCGCCATTCGTCGGAAAAGGCCCACGATTCGCTGGACATTACTTGCATACTCAGGCGTTCTCCATTACATTTCGCGCTTCGGGGAGTAGCTCCTAAGCCTCGCAGCAGTTCTGGGTGTCCTCTCCAAACTGAGCGTCGCGACCTGGAATCCTGTCGTCATTACGGGTGGCATTTCGACAGGAATGCGCCCCGGCAGATTCAACAGCACCGTCAAGCCAAGGCTTTCGGCTGTGAGCAAGACCGTTAACGAGTTCTCACTTGCTCGCCTTCCAGGCGGCGAGCGGGTTGTATTTTGCTCATTGACGGGGTGCTTGTTCATGGAACTATCCAGTTTTGCCTGGTGTTTTGCGTTCGTAACGATTGTTTTGACAAAGCTAGTATTGGTCGTCGACCATGGCGCCGCTATTGGCATGGCCACCAGCAAGCTGCGCCTTGGCTGGCGACACGGCGCTCGGCATGTTCGAATGAACCGCCGGATCGCGCCCAATCAAAGGCTTAATGATGGTATTTGACCTGCACCGAGCGCGCTCGATTGTTCAATGCTCGGTTGCTCACGGCCAGGCAGTCATCCTGCTGGTGTTGAGCTGCGCTATATCGGTGGTCCATGCAAATGAAGCCGATAAGCCGCCGCGAACCTTGTACTCAATTGAACAACTGTTGCGCATCGCGCGCCTGCAGAGTCCCTTGTTGGCGGTCAGTCGCAGCGAAGAACTGGCGGCCCGCGCTGGCATCACCAGCGCGCGGGCCTATCCAAATCCCGAGTTGGAGTTCGGTCTCGGGCAGGCCCGCGGCAGTGGCGGCTCGGGGTTTGCACCCTCTTTGGGCATTGCCCAGCCGCTGGAGAATCCCTGGTTGCGTTCGTCGCGCATTCAAACTGCCCAGGCGCGCGCCGAGGTAGCGAGCAGCCAAACCGGTCTGGCACAAGTATTGCTCGTTGCTGAAATCAAACGGCGTTTTCTCGACGTGGCGCGACTCAAGGAAGAGGTGCAGGCTTATCAGGAGGATATGCGCTTGGCCGAGCAAATCCGAGTCAGGGTGCAAGTGCGGGTTCGTACCGGCGAAGCGCCTCGCTTCGATTTGATTCGCGCAGAAACTGAAGTAGCGGTCGCGGCCAAGAATCTGGCGACCTCGGGACTGCGATTGCAGCAGGCGCTTGGATTGCTGCGTCAGGGCGTCAGCCCGGCTCTCGAGGCGGACTTCGATACTCAACTCGATGACAACGATCTGGCCCTGCTTGAAGATGCTGACTACGAGGCATTGCGTAAGCGACTGCTGCCGGAGAATCCGGATCTTGCGGTGGCCGAGCGCGAGCTGGCGCGCGCCAGACTGCAGATTGAGGTTGAGCGGGCCCAGGTTTTGCCCCAGGTGAGCTTGCGCGCCAGTCAGGATCGCGATCCGTCGATCACCATCAACCGAATTGGCGCGCAAATCCAGGTTCCGATTTTTAATCGTCGCGAAGGCCCGATCGCCGAAGCCCAGGCATTGGCAGAGCGTGCCCGATTGCAGCTTGAACAACGCCAATTCGAACTCACCACCGGCTTTGAAACCGCCTGGCAAGGCTATAAAGCAGCGGCTGGTCAGGTACGTGCGCTCGAGTCCGGAATCGTCGACCGATCACGAGCGGTTATTGACATCGCCGAGGCCGCTTATCGGTTTGGCGAGCGCGGCATTCTTGAGTTTCTCGATGCCCAGCGCCAGTTTCGGCTGGTCCGTAACGAGTTGATCCAGGCCCGCTTTACCGCGCGAATCGCCCGAGCGGAACTCGAACGACTCGCAGGTTTGCGCTGACAAAGGAAAAATGATCATGAACCTTAGATTGTCCAGAACCGTCCTTGCGCTGATGATCGCTATTGCTTTGGTTGGCTGCGGCCGCAGTACACCAGACGCCTCAGCACAAGCGCTCGCTGCACCAAAAGCGAATATCAATACCAATACGAACACGAGCACGAACGCGAACAGCAAGACCGCAGCAAACCCTTCGCCGTCAGCCGATCCGATGATGGTCGACGCTGGCGTGGACCTGCTCAAACGACTGAGCGTTATGGCACTGGCCAATACCGATCAGGCCGAGACGCTTCGAATTGCCGGTAAGCTGGACGTCAATCAGTACCGCACCTCAAGGATCGGTGCACAAATTACCGGGCGTCTGATCCACATCGATGCGCAGTTCGGTCAACAAGTGACCCAGGGACAGGTTCTGGCCGAGATCAATAGTCCGGAGTTGGGCCAGGCACAGTTGGGCTTTCTGCGCGCCAACTCGCAACAAGAGTTGCTGACGCGCGCCGTTGAGCGAGCGCAACTGCTGCTCGCAGCCGATGTGATCGGTTCGGCTGAGCTACAGCGCCGACAAAGTGAATTGACCGTAGCGAGCGCCGAGAAGCGCGCCGCTGGCGATCAGCTCAAGGCACTCGGTTTGACCGCCAAACGAATCGCCACGCTGGAGAAGACCGGTCAGATTCAGGCGACCGCTGCAATTACTTCGCCACTGAACGGAACCGTCATTGAACGCAAGGTGGCGCAGGGACAGGTGGTCAATCCGGCCGACGTGCTTTTTCTGATCTCCGACCTGTCAACTCTTTGGGCACTGGCCGAGGTACCGGAGCAGGACGCTCAGTTCGTCAAGCAGGGACAACGCGTCGAAGTTGAAATTCCGGCACTTGATAATCGTCGGACCGTTGGCCAGGTAGACCACGTTTCCGATATCGTGAACCCCGAAACAAGAACGGTTCGAGTCAGGGTCAATCTCGATAACCCGGATCGCAAGCTCAAGCCATCCATGCTGATCACGATGCTGATCGAGGGTCGCAGCACATC
>JANORY010000364.1:0-9888 GCA_031415535.1 Burkholderiales bacterium
ATGTCGGCGATCAGCGCATCGGCACCCGCGACCTGGGTGTCAATGACGGCGATCTCGACGCTCAAGGCTTGGGTCCGGGCATTGGCCGATTCTGATACCTGCTCGCTGACGTGTGCCGCAGGCGCACTCACCGCGGCTTCAGGTGCGGCAAAAGACGCTGGCGCTGAGAGGCCAGCAGCAATAGGGGCAAGATCGGCCGAATACAGAATACGGGCTTCAAGGGCCTCACAAACGGGGCGGCGATCACGGCTTCGGGACATGACAACACTGTAAAGCTTATCGATCGGATACAGTATTTGACCAAGCGCCGATTGTCACGCCGAATCCGCCGGAGAGCGGACCGATCCAGACCCGACCTTCCCGGCTGAGCATTGAACACACCAGATGACCTTTGGTCAGCCCTCTCGCTGCGACCGTCGGCTGTAGCGCGAGGGGAAAGCCACCTCGATTTGATCAAATGGTCCGTGACCAATGTCCTGTACAAAGCGGCTGAAGGAGGACAAAAATGACAGCCTCTAACGAGGATCGCCGAACCTGACGAGCAGTCTGGTTCAGCATAGAACACGTTGCCGGCGCCCAATGGTGCGCCCAGCCGTCAGGAGATTTGAGAACAACATTGGCTAACGTAAAAACTGCCATCGAGAAGCCCACCAGCGCGCACAAGCCGGACCAATCCGCTGGCCAGGCGCTGTTTCGTACTGAAGCGGTCAACGCGCGCCGCAGCCAGTGGCTCGGCCCGGTGCTGCTAGCGTCGCCTATCTCCCACGCCCTGTACGCGATCGCTGCATTGATTGCGGTGGTCAGCCTCGTCTCATTTGCGGCGTTTGGCGAATTCACCCGTAAGGCCCGGATCAATGGTTGGCTCGTTCCCGCCAGTGGGATGATCCGGGTGTTCGCGCAACAACCGGGTGTCATTGCGGCTATCAAGGTTCGCGAAGGTTCATTCGTAGTCAAGGACGAACCCCTGGCAGTGCTCTCAGCCGAGCGCCAAAGTTCCGCATTAGGCGCTACCCAGGCCGAGATTACGCGGCTATTGACAGCCCGGCGTGAGGGCTTGCAGGCCGAAATCAAACAGCAGGAAGTATTGTTCAGGCAGCAGGAATCCGCATTGCGCCGGCGCGTCGAATCGATCCGCGGCGAAACGGATCAGTTCAGTCGGGAGATTACGCTGCAGTCATCGCGCACCGATCTGTCCCAAACATCGACCAACCGCCTGCGCGAACTGGCTAGAGTCGGTGGTGCTTCACCGATGGAAGTCGAAAAACAACTGGAGTACGAACTTGAACAACGCGGCCGATTGCGTCAGCTCGAACGGACCCGCGCTGAACGGCAGCGGGAAATGGCCACCCTGAAGTCAGAACTCGATGACCTGCCGATCAAATCGAAAACAGCGTTGGCAATCCTGGCACGCGACATCCGGATTCTGGAACAGGAACTCGCCGAATCCGAGGCACGCAGAGAGGTCGTGATCCTGGCACCCCAGGCCGGAACGGTGACCGCGATTCAGGCCGAAGTCGGCGGCAATGCAACAACCGTCACCAACCTGCTGAGCATCGTCCCTGAGGGGTCATCGCTTGAGGCTCATCTGTTCGCGAATAGCCGCGCGGTCGGTTTCATAAGGCCCGGTCAGCACGTCCTGCTGCGTTATCAAGCTTATCCGTATCAAAAGTTCGGACACGCCAACGGCACGATTGAATCGGTGTCTCGCTCGGCGTTGAACCCGTCCGAAGTCCCGACTCAGTTGGCTGGGATGACCAGTCTGGTCGGCAGTGCCGAGCCGATTTACCGAGTAGTTGTCCGACTCGAGCGCCAGCAGGTCAATGCCTATGGCATCGCCCAGACGCTGCAACCTGGCATGCAACTCGAATCCGACGTGCTATTGGAAAAAAGAAGGCTCTGGGAATGGGTGCTTGAGCCGCTCTACACGCTGACAGGGAAGTTATAGATGAAAGATGGCCTGCAACACGTGAATTTCGGCTGGCGACCCAAGCTACCACTGGTTTTCCAGTCGGAAGCGGCCGAGTGCGGTCTGGCCTGCGTTGCAATGATTGTGGCCTTTCATGGACGTAGCGAAGACCTGATCGATCTGAGGCGACGGTTTGGTATCTCGCTCCAAGGCGCTCGGCTTGCCGATCTGATCCGGGTCGCCGACCGCTTGGGTCTGGCCTCGCGCGCGCTGCGGCTCGACCTTAAGGAACTGCGCGAGTTGCGCCTGCCTTGTGTGCTTCATTGGGATCTGAACCATTTCGTCGTGCTGCGCGAGGTGTCGGGCAGTGGAATTGTGATTCACGACCCGGCGACCGGCCTACGCCGGCTTTCACTCAAGCAGGCGTCGGCGCACTTCTCGGGTGTGGCGCTTGAGCTGACACCGACCAACTCGTTCGAACCGAAAAAGATCTCCTCTGGCTTGAGACTGAGCGACACCATCGGCAAGATGGTTGGTTTTCGCAGATCCCTGCTGCAGTTGCTGGCGCTGGCGCTGGCGATCGAGGTCTTCTCGATCGCCCTGCCGTTTTTCCTGCAATGGACGGTAGACCATGCGCTGGTCAGCGGCGACCGCGATCTTCTGATTACTCTGGCGATCGGCTTTACTCTGCTGATGCTGATTCAGCTTGCGTTCACCGCAATCCGCGGCTGGCTGCTGATGATTTTGGCAACCTCGCTGAAGGTACAGGGGCGCAGCAGCCTGCTTACCCATCTGCTGAAACTGCCGGCCTCTTATTTCGAATCCAGGTATTTGGGTGACATCGTTTCACGGGTCGGATCGATGGACATCATCCAGACGGCGATCACGACCGACCTGGTGGAGGCTCTGCTCGACGGATTCTTTGGCCTCATCACGCTGGCCATCATGTTCGTGTTCAGTCCAACGCTTGCCGCAATCGTATTGGCAGCCGTCATCCTCTACGGTCTGTTGAGATGGGTGCTCTACACACCACTTCGCGAAGCCTCAATGGAGACGATTGTCTGGGCCGCGCGCCGCGACAATCACTTTCTCGAGACCATGCGGGCGATCAAAACCATAAAATTGATGGGCGGCCAGAACACCCGTCGATCGCATTGGATGAACCTGCTTGTCGAGACCATCAACCGCGATCTGGTTACGCAAAAGCTTGGGTTATTGTTCCGTATTGCCGACGGCCTCCTGCAGGGCTTGCTGAACATCGGAATCATCCTGATTGGCGCCACGTTAGTGCTGGACAATACGTTTTCGGTCGGTATGTTGCTGGCGTTCATCTCATACAAGAATCAGTTCGTGACCCGTGTGACCGAATTGATCAACAAGGGCGTCGACCTGCGCATGCTGCGCCTGCATAGCGAACGATTGGCCGATATCGTTCTGTCCGAGCCCGAGAAGTCGCCAGTCGTTGAAACACGCATGGTGCTCGCTCCTTCGATCGAAGTACGCAATCTGCGTTTTCGATACAGCGAACAGGATCCGTGGGTGCTCGACGGCTTGAGTTTCAAGATCGAACCCGGCGAGTCCGTTGCCATTGTCGGGCCGTCGGGCTGCGGCAAGACTACGCTCTTGAAGATTTTAACCAGCCTGTTGCAACCAACCTCGGGCGAGGTGCTAATCGGTGGAGAACCAATGTCGCAGCTAAGCCTGGAGTCCTACCGTCGCATGATCGGAGTCGTGATGCAGGATGATCAGTTGCTGGCAGGTTCGATCGCCGACAACATCTCGTTCTTTTCTGCGCGGCCCAAAAGAGAACTCGTCGAGCGCTGCGCGAAGTTGGCGGCAGTAGACGACGACATTCGCGCAATGGCAATGGGTTATGAGTCACTGATTGGCGATATGGGCACTTCACTATCCGGCGGGCAAAAACAACGCGTGCTGCTGGCGCGCGCACTGTATCGCAAGCCAAAGATACTGCTGCTTGACGAGGCAACCAGCCACCTTGACGTAAAGCTGGAGCGCGCGGTCAATCAGGCCATCAGGCACACAAAAATCACGCGCATCATCGTCGCCCACCGTCCCGAGACCATCCGTTCGGCGCAACGCGTCATTTCCCTCGAAGCGGGCCGAGTAAGCAGTGATCTTCGCGTCACCGAGGGAACGCAGTCCGCCACTACCGGCTCCTGAGAAAGCCCCGTTTAACTTCAAGCGAAGGTCACTGCTTCAACGAACCTGCAATGAGCCAATGACAATGAAAAAGGGATGTCTTTCGACATCCCCTTGGCTTGCGCTGTTAAACCGATTCAAGTGCCAGAGCACCCTCGCCAGTTGATCAGGCCATCAAGCTACTCATTGCCCAACATCGAAACTCATGAAAAATGACGATGCTGGAAACTGGATTTACCAGCAGTTTCTCGGCCTCGGATTGCAGCGACCACCACCGCCGCCGCCCTTGCCGCCCTTGCCGCCCTTGCCGCCGCGCTTACCGCCACCCTTGCCACCCTTGCCACCTTTGCCACCACCTTTACCGCCTCTACCACCACCACCGCATCTCCGGCCACCACCAGAAACCAAAAGTTGTTCTTCAAGGGTAAGTTTGCGCATTTTTTAAGACTCCAGTTATTAGAAAGTTAACAAACGCAGCTTGCTCCTCGAGTCCCCAGGATTTCCTCCCTGTGATTTCTTGGCGCAACGGGCCGCTGTCGAAATTTACCCTCGAACACCGTCACTTGGATGAAATCAATTCGTCGCTTTTCTTGACAGTTTGGAACGACTGCGAACTCACGCGTTGGCTCGACCCATCTGATGGCAAATGATGTGCGCAAGTGCACGGCCAAGTAGTCGACAAATTGATAAACTCGCCAATAGCTTCAGTATGTTCGTCGCTTGATTTTCAAGAGACAACCGCGCTGATTGGAGATCCTTAAATGGGAAGTTTCGACCCACTGATAACCGAGCTTGATGGTCAGGCCATGATCTGGTCTCGTCAATTCGCGAGCTTCTCTGAATCCGAACTTGTTAGTGATCATCCCTGGTCGAGAACCTATCGTCTTTACGACGAGCACACGAGCTGTTATCTGAAAGTTGTGCCCAAGTGCCAGGCCCAGGCACTCAACGCAATCCTTGCGCTTTCGAAAGAATTTCCAGGTCAGGTCCCGCATGTCCTCGGTTTGGATTCGAACCAGGGTTGGCTACTGACAGCCGACGTTGGCGGACGAACGCTGGACTACGATTCAGCGAACGAAGATCTGGTATTGGTGGTACAAGATTACGCGACTTTGCAGGCCAAGGCTGCCGTGTCAATGACGCCGTACAAGAACCTGCCAAGGACTGAACTTTCTGCGCTTGTCGAGCAACTTCTGGACTTTCTGAAGCCGCTCGATCCGCTTGTCGGAGACAACGATCCGCGAGTCGGTGCCGACTACTTTATTGGCCGCGATAAGGCCTTGTCTTATCGGCAGAGCCTGTTGCGCCGCTTGCCCTTGCTGCAGCAACACGTCGCATCTGCTGTCGAATTGCCGATGACCGTCAATCACGGTGATCTTCGACCACCCAACGCGGTCATCGCCAGGGACGGGCGCTGCGTGTTGCTTGACTGGGATGACGCCTCGGTCGGACCGGCCGGCATGTCGTTGCATGGCTGGTTCGAGGGCTGCGCCATACCGACTGTCTTGTTGTCCGGCAGCCCGGCCGCCGAGGCCGCAGCGGGCACGCCTCGGGCAATTCTAATCAGAAGTTATATCGCTGCTCTGGCGCAAGCGGGATACGCCGATTCAGCCACGCTCAAACGGGCCCTCCCAAGTGCAATGTGCGTCGGCATGATTCAATTCATAGTGCATTTCGCTCGATTCCCCGGCGAAGACACCCGAGCTGATGTCGCTGAAACGATTGAAGACCGACTCGACGATTTGCTCGACGTCTGCGATCTTCTGGCCACCCGCCACGCTGACACGACGCTCGAATATGCCCAGGATTATGAGGAGCATCGCCATTATTCAAGGGCGCAGGCAATGCTCAACGATTACCTGCGTAAACATCCGGATACTTTGGAGGCCATGAAACGACTGGCCAGAGTGCTGCACTTGGACGGCGACCTGGAGCAAGCATCAAAGGCCTACCAGCGATGTATCAAACTATCGCCGAATGACGCTGCTCTGCACGCCGGGCTTGGTAATGTTCTATTGGAGCGGCTCAAGCTTGCACTCGCCAAGAGCGCACTGACGAAGGCGCTGGCCTTGGATTCAAACTTTGAAAGCGCGCGTGTCGCCCTGCAACGCGTCGATGCGCTCAATCAAATGTTACGCAGGGCGGCACGTTCGAAGCAGATTCCAAAAATGGCCTATTCGGAGGCCGAGCGGGTAGCCGGTTTCGTCAAGCCGGAAATGCTCTCGCTGGGCGGCGAGTTGCTGGAAAAATACGGAACCTTGCAGATCGATAATGTGTTCGACCCCGGGCGAATCGCCAAACTGCACGAAGCATTTGTCGAACGCTATACGCCCTACTTCCGTGAAGATAATCACCCCGATGCGCTGTATCTGGGTGACAAGCGTTATATGCTGACCATGGACATCGAAGAACCGTTCAATGATGCCGCACTGATTGCGGCGCCCTTGGTAATGCCGATCATTCGAAAGATGCTCGGCGATGATTTTGTTCTTGGTGCCTATACCGCAGTGATTTCACTGCCCGGGAGTAAAGATCAGGACTTGCACAAAGACCATCCGGCGCTGTTCCCGAACACCCCCTGGCACCACACGCTGCCCTGTTTCGCCGCACAAGTCATCATTCCATTGGTGCCACTGAATGAAATGACCGGTACAACGCGCTTCTACAAGGGCTCGCATCGTATCGACACCGAAAATGTCGAAGCCTTGGGTTTTCAAGATCCGATCGTTCCGGTGGGGTCATGTTTATTGAACGACTACCGGTGTGCACACCGCGGCGTAGGCAACCGGTCACTGCAGGTTCGGCCCATGCTGACCTTGATATTCACCCGTCGCTGGTTTCATGATTACCGAAATTACGCCAAGCAGCCGCCGATTCGGCTTTCGGAGCAAGCGTACGAGCAGTTACCGGTGCAATTGAAGCCATTGTTTGATAACTGGAAAGAGCGGCGCAAACACGATCGGCTGATGCGCTCGTCTTTGCTCTAGCGCAGGATGGCCGCCAAGTCTTGGTCCAGGAGGTCTAATGCATATGCACGCGCTGGGTAATCAGCGCGATCACCAGTATGCCCAAGCCCATCAGCGCGAATTGAATTAGTGACGCCGGGGTCTTGCGTTGTCGTTGCATATCCGGCACCAGATCGGCCAAGGCAATGTAGACAAAACTGGCCGCTGCCACTGCAATGACATAAGGCAACCAGGCGCGGCTGAGTTGCAGCGCAAAATAGCCGAGCACGCCGCCCAGCACGGCGGCGAGTCCTGCAATCAGATTGAACAGAATCGCCCGTCGTTTGGTGTAGCCAGCGTTGAGCAGCACAATAAAATCGCCAATCTCCTGCGGAATCTCATGCGTCGCGATGGCAATTGCGGTCAGCCAACCCAAGCGCGGGTCGGTCAGAAACGCCGCAGCGATCAACAGGCCGTCGGCGAAGTTGTGAATGGAGTCGCCGACCAGAATCAACACGCCACCCGGCCCGGCCTCATCATCGTCATGACCATGATGATGTTCATGGCCATCACCCTCATGATGATGACTGTGCCGAAGAATGGCGAGCTTTTCGAGCGCAAAAAAACCGATCAGTCCGGCCAGAAATACCCAACCGAACTGATGCGGCCCGAGACCCGTTTCAAGTGCCTCGGGCATCAAATGCAGCAGTGCGGTCGCCAGCAACATGCCGGCCGACAAACTGACCAGTTGTGGCACCACCCGCGCCAGTACCCGCAGCGATAACAAGCCCGCCGCAACCAGACTCATGAGGCCGGTCAGCACACTGGCCAGAATAATTTGCTCGAGAATCAAACCGGCGTCACTCCACTTTTAGGGCGGCCATCATGCCGCCGGCCTGGTGTTGCAGGATGTGACAATGGAACATCCAGGTGCCCGGATTATCCGCGACAAAGGCAATCTCGGCGCGCGAGCGTGGCTCCATCATGAAGGTATCGCGCACGGTGGTCACGGGCGGTGCCTTGCCATCGATACTCAACACCTTGAAATGAAAACCATGCAGATGAATCGGATGCTGCCAGGCCGATTCATTGCGCATGCGCAGTAACACCGTATCGTTGCAACGCACCGTCAAAAACGGCAGTGGATCATGCTCGCGGCTTGCAACGCCGTTGATCGCCCAGTTCATGTTGTAGCGTTCCAGTAACTGATCAGCGTTCAGGTTTTGATTGCCGACCCGCGCGCTGCGAAGCTGTCCACGTGCACCGCCCTCGAAAACAACATCGAGCGTACGCGCCTCGGCCAGTTGTGGCTCCAGCCAACGATTGGCCGGCAACGCGACGATCGGAGAACGGCTTCGGCTCTGCCCGGATTGCGCCGTACTGAGCAGTTCGCGCAACACAAACGGGCGGCGGGGTTCGCGCAGCTCTCGAATGATCACCCGGCCTGCCGGCATATCGAACAACAGATCGAGGCGCTGTGCCGCTGCAATCGTGAACTGATTGTCGTCGGCGCGATGCAAGGGGCACGGAAACCCGTCGAGCGCGGCAACCAGGGGCGTAAGCCCACTGTCGGATTCGAACTTCAACACAAAACTGCGTGCTGATGCTGCGTTGATCAGCCGCAAACGAATGCGTGCGCCGACGGGCAGGCGCAGCGGCGCAGGATCGCGCTCCGCAAACTGCGCGGCTTCGCCGTTCAAGGTCACCCGATTGCCGATGCGTCCGGCATGCGACATGTCGCGCGTGTCCTCGAAATCGCCGCGAATTTGTTGCTGGTCATCCAGCAGCCAGTCCTTCAGCAGCCACACCAGGTCCTGCTCAACCGCAACCGGTTGATCTTCGCTGACGATGAACGCACCGGCCAGGCCGCGCACCAATTGCTCCTGACTGGCGACATGCGGGTGGTACCAGAACGTGCCGGCGTCACGACAAGCCAGCCGATACAGGAAGCGCTCACCGCTGGCGATCGTGCCTTGTGTGACTTGCGGCACCCCGTCCATCGAATTATGCAAACGCAAGCCGTGCCAGTGCACGGTCGTGGCACTCGGTAAGCGATTCTCGAACAACACCGGCAACAGCTCGCCCTGGCGGGCGCGAATCACTGGGCTGTCGAGCGCAGCGTTCGAGGCATCGGTATAACTCCAGATCGCCGTGCGCCGGCCGCTGCCGGTTTCGTCAGCCTGATTGCCGTGCGCGCGATGAAGCAGGCGTTGCAGCGGCTCGGCGGCGATTCGGACCCTCGCCAACTCAGCCTCCTCGGCGCTGGCGCGCGCCAATGGGGTCGCACAAAAGCTGTCCGGCAAGCGGAAATCGAGGCGAGCGGTGCTGCTGCAGGCCGCCAGAAGGGGCAGCCCGAACGCCGCTTCGAGCCAATGACGGCGATTCATATCGGGAAAACTTCCTGCGCCAAATGAGGTCCTGATGCGATTGCCTGGGCGTGTGTCGGGCACCTTTATACTACTAACCCATGAACCAGCGTTCTTGTAGGGCAAAAACGACATGCAAAATCCGGCCATTCAATATTCCACATCAGGCCTTGACCGAACAGCCGTAAAGCGGTCAATCCTGAGCTTGGCGATGGCACTGCTGTTAGTGCCGATCGGCGTTGCCGCACAAATGGCTTATGTGGCCAATGAAAAGTCCGGTTCGATCAGCGTGATTGATACACGCACCGATCAGGTCACTGCCCGTATTGCCAGCGGTGGCGCGCCACGCGGCGCGGCACTGTCGCCGGATGGCAACCTGCTCTACGTCAGCGATCAGGAAAAGGGCGAGTTGCTGTTCATTGATCTGCGCGAGAAAAAAGTGCTGGCCGCAGTCAAGATCGGCGAGTCTCCGGAAGGCGCTTATGTATCACCGGATGGCAAACTGGTCACG
>JANORY010000365.1:0-7400 GCA_031415535.1 Burkholderiales bacterium
TGCCTGCTTCATCTTGTCGGTGTAGGCGGTCTTCAGTGTCTGTTCCTGTTGTTTGCCGCGCTCGTGTTCCTCCAGTAGTCCACTCCAATAAAAGAAGTAGGCCAGGCCCAAGAGAACCAGCACAACGCCGCTGAGCAGGGCCGCTTTGGGCAGTCTCGGCCACAAGCCAGGGTGTCGCCCGTTAAGGCCTTGAAACTGCGATTGAATCCCGGAGAAATCAAGCTTCAAGTCAATCTTTTTCATAGCCACGATTACTTTTGCTCCTCAGGTTTTTTACCAGCCACTTGGGTGGCAGCCTGGGAAATTTTCTGTCCGACTGCATCACTCATAAGCTTGGGTTGGCCCGAGTCGGTGGTCTTCTTGATGGCAGCCTCGGATTTTCGATCGGCAGGGCTCGGACTCTTGACCAAGGTGTTCAGTGAGAATTCAAAGATCAGCCGCGCTTCCTTGTTATTGGCCTGCCCCATCGTGACCGACTTGATCTCGATCAACTCGGGCCGCTCCATCCAGGGCGAACCGCCCGCCAGATTGCGCAGCAGCTCGGAGATGCGCTCGTTCGATTGTGCGAAGCCCGACAGAAAGACTCGTTTGTCCTCCTGTTTAATGGATTTGAGAAAAATTCCTTCCGGCGTTTGTTTGACCAGTTCGTCGAGCAAATGGACCGGCAGGGTACGATCACTTTGCAGGTTCTCGACCGCGCCCTGACGGGCCTTCAACGCATCGATTTCCTGACGCAGCGAAGCGATTTCCTTGATCTGCAGGTCGAGCTTCTTGTTCTCGGTTTCGATAAACGTATTGCGCTCATTCTGGGTCGAAATTTGCTGATTAATACCAACCCCGACCAGGAACGCCACGCCAGCGGCCGCGACCGCTGTCAGTACGCCCAAACCAATGAAATCCTTCTTGCGCCGCTCTCGGCGCATCTCCCGATGCGGCAGTAGATTAATGCGAATCAAGCGTCGAACCTCCTCATCGCCAGGCCTGCCGCCACCAACAGCGCAGGCGCGTCAATTTTCAGTTGACGCTCGCGGATGTTGTCGGACATCTCCATGCCCTGGAACGGCGAGAACAGCTCGGTGGCAACCTGGGTTCGTTCAGCAACCGCTTCGACCAGGCCGGCAATGGCGCTACAGCCACCGGCCAGATAAATCTTGTCGATTCGGGTGTACGGAGTTGAAGTGAAAAAGAATTGCAGCGCGCGGCTGATATCAATCGCACCCTGCTCAACGAAGGGTTGCAAGATTTCCGTCGCATAGTTATCCGGCAAATCGCCGGAGCGTTTCTTCAGTTCCGCTTCTTCCGGCATCAAGCCATAGACGCGAACAATATCTTGGGTAAGCTGATTACCGCCAAATGATTGGTCGCGCTCGAAAATGGTCTGCTTGTTGATGACCACGGTCAGATTAGTGATGTTGTGGCCGATGTCGAACATCGCGATGATCTGGCCCTGCCCGTGGTTCGGCAGAAAGCCGGTGACATGATCCAGCGCAGCGCGCGCGGCAAACGGCTCGGCGTCAACCACCACCGGTTTTAAGCCTGCCAGCTCGGCCACGGCAATCCGGTCCTCAACTTTTTCTTTTTTCGAGGCGGCCAGCAAAACCTCGACTTCTTCCTCTGAATTCGGTGCCGGCCCCAGAATTTGGAAGTCAAGATTCACTTCTTCGATTGCAAATGGGATGTATTGGCTGGCTTCCGACTCAACCTGAAGTTCGTAATCCTCCTCAGTCATGCCGATTGGCAGCAGAATCCGCTTGGTAATGACCGATGCCGACGGCAGAGCCAACGCCGCTTCCTTGGTGCGTGACCCCATTTTGCGCAGCGCCTTGTTCAAGGCGTCACTGACGGCTTCCGGCTTCTCAATATTGCCATCGTTAATGGCACCTCGTTCGATCGGCTCAATGGCGTAGCGTTCCAGGCGCATGCCGGTTTTGCTGCCGGCCGAGAGTTCGACCACCTTGACACTGGAAGTGCTGATGTCCACCCCAACCAGAGGCGGTGACGATCGTTTGAGGAAACTTGGTAGTGATAGTGCCACAATTACCCCGGAGAATCTTCCGAAATGCCTAAAAGTCCTTAAGAACTAACTAGTTACGGCACTTTTCGATAGTTTACTTGAAATACAGATGAACTTCTCGTACTACTTTAAGGTTTTTTCATAAACCTTTCACTAGGCTGCACAACCGCCGATCCTGAGGCTTTGACCGTTGGGCGGAATACAACACTTGCTGACCCGCGCCACCGACCTGAGCGCAATTTCAGCGGCAAAAGAGTTAGCGCTCACAAAAAACAACAAGATGCCTAAAAAAGCGGCAAATGTGATCGTTGTAGGGCGATACTGTGGCAAGGCCACCAAAGCCCGCGATTCAGCCCAGACAGGCGGCTTAGAATCGGGGTTTGATCGTCCGCGCCTCGGTTCGGGCTCTTAAGCTGTCTGGAATGTCCTTTAAACGAACCCTGAAACGCTGGAAACGGCGAACCCTGAAAGTCACCGCGCGTTGGCTACCCCGTTCTGGCGGCGGCCAACCAAGCCGCGCCCCTGCGCCAGCCACCCGCTCCCGTTTACTGAAGGTCATTGGGGCGCTGATCGCGATTCCGTTTGCCGCGGCGCTGGCGGGTGCTCTGGCGTTGGCCTTGGCGGTCTTGTTGGCCAACGACCGGCTACCGCCGCTCGATGGATTGGCTGATTACCGCCCGAAAATGCCGATGCGGGTGTTTACTTCCGACGGCGTGCTGATCGGTGAGTTTGGCGAAGAGCGGCGTACCGTCGTACAAATCCAGGATGTCCCAACGGTTGTTAAAAACGCCATTCTGGCGGCCGAAGATGCCCGATTTTTCGAACATTCCGGCGTCGACTTTGTCGGCATCTTGCGCGCCGCGCTGGGTAACTTCATTGCGGGCGGCATCGAATCCGGTGCCAGCACCATTACCCAGCAGTTGGCCAAGAATTTTTTCCTCTCCAATGAGAAAACCTACACCCGAAAAATCTACGAAATTCTGCTGGCGCTGAAGATCGAAGAGAGTTTAAGCAAGGAACAGATTCTCGAGGTGTACTTTAACCAGATCTTCCTGGGCAAGCGGGCCTACGGATTTGCCTCTGCCTCGCAAATTTATTTTGGCAAGCCGCTGGCTAAAGTCAGCGCCGCCGAAGCAGCCATGTTGGCGGGTTTGCCGAAGGCACCGTCGCGCTACAACCCGATCGAAAATCCAAAGCGTGCGACCGAGCGGCAGCGCTACATCCTGCGGCGCATGCGCGAAGCCGGATTCTTGAAAGACGAGGAGTACCAGATTGCGCTCAAGGAAGAACTCAAGTACGTCGCCCAGTCGAATGACTATGCGCTCGATGCGCCGTATGTCGCCGAACTGGCCCGTCAATTGGCCTTTGAGCTTTACAAGGAAGACAGCTACACGGCCGGTCTGAATGTGTTCACGACCATTTTGTCGGACGACCAGCGCGCCGCCAATCAGGCGCTTAAACAAGGCGTGCTCGACTACGACCGCAAGTACGGTTTTCGGGGGCCGGAAACGTTTGTTGATATGCCAACCAATCCGACCAAATGGGACACCGAAATTGAAAATGCGATGGCTGACACACCCGACGTCGAAGAGTTTCTGACGGCAGTGGTTCTGTCAGCGACACCGCAAAAGGTCAGAGTGAGTCGCAGCAAGGATCAAGTGTTCGATATCGGGCCTGAAGGCCTGAAGTTCGTCGCCTCGGCACTCGGCGAACGCGCCAGTGCGCAGCGCAAACTGCGGCTGGGCGCGGTGGTACGGATCGTCAAGAACAAAACCGGCCAATGGGAGATTGCCCAGTTGCCCGAGGTCGAGGCGGCGCTGGTAGCCTGCAATACCAACGACGGTTCGGTTCGAGCGCTGGTCGGCGGCTTTACGTTTGATCGCAACAAGTTCAATCGGGTCACACAAGCCTGGCGGCAACCGGGTTCGAGTTTCAAGCCCTTCATTTATTCCGCGTCGCTCGATAAATCATTGATGACGTCAACGCTCATTAATGACGCCCCGGTGAATTTGCCGCCGTCACAAACTGGTGGTCAGCTCTGGGAACCGAAGAATTACGACGGCAAATTTGACGGGCCAATGACCCTTCGCACGGCATTGACCCGGTCGAAGAATATGGTGTCGATCCGGATCATTCAGAACATAGGGACTCAGTACGCTCAAGACTACATTACCCGCTTCGGTTTTGATGCAGAACGCAATCCAGCCTATTTGACAATGGCCCTGGGTGCCGGCGCGGTAACGCCGTGGCAGATGGCGGGTGCCATTTCGGTGTTTGCCAATGGCGGCTTTCGCACCGACCCCTACATCGTCAGCCACATTACCGATAGCGGCGGGCGAACCTTGGCGATCGCCAAGCCGGCCAAAGCAGGCGATGAGTCGATTCGGGCGATTGATCCGCGTAATGCATTTTTAATGAACGATATGCTCAAGGATGTCGTTCGCAAGGGTACAGCCACCCGGGCACTGGCGCTCAAGCGCAATGACCTGGCTGGCAAAACCGGCACCACCAACGATTCGCATGACGCCTGGTTCGCCGGCTACCAACCGAACATTGCGGCAGTCGCCTGGGTCGGGTTTGATCAACCGCGCAAACTCGGCGATCGGGAGACTGGCGGCGGCCTGGCCCTGCCAATCTGGATGGGCTATATGGCGAAGGCAACCAAGGGTTTGCCGGACCGGGTCATTGATCAACCGCCCGGCATTGCCAATGTCGGCGGCGAGTTTTACTACAGCGAGGTACGGCCCGGTCAAGGCGTCGCTTCGATCGGGCTATCGGAAGGTGGCGTCGGCGTCGGCGAAAACGCCGAGCAGATTCGCGATCAAGTGTTCTAGCAATCACTCAAGATGACACCGGCCTGCGCCTGTTGGCTGATGAGCTTCGATAGCGCCGCAAAAAACTCATCGCCACCGCGACTGTCAATCCAGCCTTCGCTACGATGGCTGAAGTGAAATCCACCGGCTTTCGCGGCAATCCACAGTTCGCGAAGTGGCGTGTTGCCGTTGACGATGATTTTTGATGTGTCTTCAAATTCAAGCGTCAGAACATTGCCGCTGCGCTCGCTGTCGACGTCAATATCGGCGCGATCCAGTGCATCCTCGATGACCTGCAGTATGCGATCACACTCGGCGAGGAACTCCTGTTCGGTCATGCTAGACTCAATTGCATCATGTTGTCCTCGTCCTGTGCCCTATCGCCACGTGCTTCGCTAGTCGTGCTGCCGCTCGTACGGACACTAGTACCCACGCTAGTACCGACACCAGTATCGCCACTCGAGCCACCACTCATTGTGCCACTCAATTCGCGCCCTAATTCTCGCGAGCCGATTGTTTCGGTCAGTATCGGTACGCGAGCAATGCTGCTGCTGGTCTTGGCCATGAGTCTCTTGGCCTGTGGTCAATCGGGGCCACTTTTTTTACCGAAAGATCCCGCGCCGCTGAGCACTCGTGTTGAGCCGCCGAAGGCCGATGGCAAAGATGATCCCAAGGCGAACACCAAGCCGGATCCAGCGCGATGAATAACCTGGTCGCGCCAGCCCTGAGTTGGCTAAGGCCTGACGGCGGCGCGCTGAGCGCCGAGGGCGTATCGCTGGAACGTATCGCTGAACAGTTCGGCACACCGACCTACGTCTACTCACGGCACGCGATCATATCGGCCTATCGCGAATTCGCCGATGCCTCGGCCGGTCGTAACGCACTCATCTATTACGCACTAAAAGCCAATTCCAATTTGGCCGTGATCAATTTGCTGGTGCGCGAAGGTGCCGGCTTTGATATTGTTTCGGGCGGTGAATTGCGTCGGGTGCTGGCCGCTGGCGGACGTCCGGAGCAGATCGTATTTTCGGGCGTTGGCAAGAGTGCTGCGGATATTCGGCTCGGACTCGAGACCGGTGTTCGCTGCTTTAATGTCGAATCAGTAAGCGAATTGCGGCGACTGTCGGCGATCGCGCAAGCCCTAGGCAAACGGGCGTCGATCTCACTACGGGTCAACCCCGATGTCGACGCCGGCACGCATCCGTACATTTCAACCGGGCTGCGCGAGAACAAATTCGGTATTGCCCACGATCAAGCACTGACTGTTTATCGCGAAGCAGCCTCATTGCCGGGCCTCGACATCACCGGCATCGATTGTCACATTGGATCGCAAATTACCGATATTGCACCCTACCTGGCGGCGCTCGACAAATTGCTTGAACTGCTCGATGCGCTCGCGGCCAGTGGTATTGAGTTGCAACACCTGGATCTCGGTGGCGGCCTGGGCATTCGGTATCAGGACGAAGTGCCGCCCAGCCCTGCCGCGCTGCTGGCCGCCCTTTTCGAGCGGATTGAACGACATCCGCGCGCCCGTCAACTCGAAATTCTGTTCGAGTTCGGCCGCGCCATCGTTGGCAATGCCGGCCTGTTACTGACGCGCGTCGAATACCTGAAAGAGAATGGCGGCAAACAATTCGCAATCGTCGATTGCGCCATGAACGATCTGCTGCGGCCGGCCATCTACCAAGCCTGGCATGAAGTGGTTCCCGTCAGAGCGCACACGCAGCCAGCCGTGTGTTACGACGTGGTGGGCCCGGTCTGCGAGTCTGGCGACTGGCTCGCCCGTGAACGTTCGTTGGCGATTCGCGAAGGCGATCTACTGGCGATTCTCTCGGCAGGTGCCTACGGCATGGTCATGAGTTCCAACTACAACAGCCGTGGCCGCGCGGCCGAAGTGATGGTCGATCAGGGCCGCGTCACCGAGGTTCGCCGACGTGAGTCGGTGCAGTCCTTGTACGAAGGTGAATCACTGCTGCCCTAGTCCGGTGTTTCACATTAGCGTCCTCTGTTCGACGTCGCAGTAGCCGCATTTCGCAACAACTTCGATCGCCACCAATAGACGATCCGCACGGCGAATAGCAATGCGATAACGCCCGCGTAAATCAGTGGTTCGTCATAGTTATTCTTGCCACCCTTGTGCCAGAAATAGTGCAGTAGCGCAGCAATCGCGACCAGGTAGATGAGCCGGTGCAACTTACTCCAGTTGCGCCCCAACTTTTTCATCGACCAATGGTTCGAGGTCAACGCTAGAGGCAACATCAGAACAAACGCTGCGAAACCGATGGTGATGAAGGGTCGCTTGTAGATATCCTGGGCAATACTCGACAGCTCGAACCATTGATCGAACCAAATATAGGTGGTCAAGTGCAGGCAGCCATAAAAGAACGTAAAGAGTCCCAACATGCGCCGGCTTCTGAGCAGATCGTTCCAAGCAAACAGTCGTCTGAGCGGTGTCACCGACAAGGTCACGCACAACAACACCAAGGTCCAGGTTCCAGTCGATCGGGTGACGAACTCGACCGGATTGGCACCCAAACGATCAACACAGCCAAGGGCGATCAAGCGCAGCAAAG
>JANORY010000366.1:0-5405 GCA_031415535.1 Burkholderiales bacterium
GCCAACGGCTGGATTGAAGGAACCACCGTAGGTTCGATCATCCTGGGTACGGTGCTCGGTGGTGCCTTGATTAGCCCTGCGGTGTCCGGTGCCCTGCTGAGCATTGACTTTCCAACCATAGAAACCGGCGTCAACAGTCCCGCCGAGTCGGCCATTCTGGTGATTGCGGTGTTCTATCTGATTGCCGCGATATTTAATGTCCGCATTCCGGATACCGGTGCGCACTACCCGCATCAGGAACGCAATCCGATCAAGTTGATCAAAGACTTCAGTCATTGTCTGGTGACACTCTGGCGTGACAAACTAGGCCAGATCTCACTGGCGGTGACGACCCTTTTCTGGGGAATCGGCGCCACCCTGCAGTTTATTGTGCTCGACTGGGCACGAGTCACCTTGCACTTGCCGCTCAATCAAGCGGCGCTGCTGCAAGGAGTGGCGGCCATCGGTATTGCAGTCGGAGCGGTGCTTGCGGCCCGATTTATTCCGCTAAAGGGCTCGCTGCGGGTCTTGCCGGTCGGTGTTGCCATGGGACTCATTGTGCCGCTGATGACCGTTGTGAGCACTACCAGCTCGGCCTATCCGCTGCTGGTTCTGATCGGCGCACTAGCCGGCTTTTTTGTTGTGCCGATGAACGCGCTGCTGCAGCATCGCGGCCATGTGCTGATGAGTGCCGGTCATTCGATTGCGGTGCAGAATTTCAATGAAAATCTGAATATTCTGCTGATGTTAGGCCTGTATGCGCTGCTGGTGCGGTTGCAATTGGGCGTCAATACCGTGATTATCCTGTTCGGCCTTTTTGTAGCGTTCGCGATGTTGCTGGTCATGCGGCTGCATCGGCGTAATCAGCAGGAGTTTGATTCGGTGGCGTTGATCGGCGAAAGCCGCCACTAGGCGCCTGTTGGGGTTAAGAATGGGTGCGCAGCGTTTCCTGGAGAGCGGCCCAGCGTATCCTTGAGCGCCTAGTCCAGCAATCGACGGGTTAGCAGCAAATCGGTCCAGGCCTTGGATTTATCGGCCAGATTCCTCAGCAAGTAAGCCGGGTGATAGGTTACGATCACCGGCACAGTGATTCCGGCCAACTCGAAGCGGTGCTGTCGTTCGCGCAAACTCGCAATGCTCGCATCAGTTTGCAACAGTGTTTGCGCCGCAAATCGCCCCATGGCCAAAATAAGGCGAGGCTGCAATAGCGCAATCTGACGCTGCAGATAAGGTGAACACGCGGCGACTTCAAGCGCCTCGGGATTGCGATTACCGGGCGGGCGACACTTCAGGACATTGGCGATGAAAACATGCTCGGCACGATTAAGGCCAATCGCGGCCAACATGTTGTCCAACAGTTTTCCGGCTGGTCCGACAAACGGCTCACCGCTGGCGTCTTCCTCCTGGCCAGGTGCCTCGCCAATGATCATCAGTCGTGCGGTCGTCGGGCCGACCCCGAATACCGTCTGGCGTCGGCTGACCGACAAGCTGCAGCGTTGGCATTGGCTGACGCGCAGCGCCAGTTCGCTCCAGGATAGCGCTGATTCGCTTAACGCCGATTCACCGAACGTCGATTTGCCCAACGCCGATTCACCAGGCGTCGATTCGACTAGCGCAGTCGCCTTCAAATTTACTTCTTCGCGATTCGATGGCTGCTCGGCTGCGGCACGTAATTGCCAACGCGGCCCCAGGTCCAGTGCCGAGTGGGCGCGCTGTTGGTCCGGTGTCATGGCGACAGCCGCTTGTTCAGCACCAAGGCATCTTCTCGTTGCTCGCCCGATGCCGGGTAGTAGCGCTTTCGAACGCCAATCTGCTTGAATCCGGCTCGCTCGTAAAGACGTCGCGCCACCGGATTGCTGGGACGAACCTCAAGGTAAAGCAGGCGGGCCTTGCGGCGCGCCATCTCGGGCATTAACCAGTTCAGCAATGTGGTACCCCAGCCCTGCCCTTGAGCGCTGCGGCGGACACTGAAATTGAGCAAATGGACTTCATCCACCGACCACATGACTACTGCATAACCAATGACCTCGGACACCGATTCAAAAATCCAGGCGTCATAGCCAGCCGCCAGCGAGTCAATGAAGTTACCTCGAGACCAGGGGAAGGGGTAAATATCGCACTCAATGCGCTCGACCTCGTCAAGGTCTGCCTGAAGCAAAGCCCGCACCCGGAACGACGTGAGCAACGCACGAAGCTCGGGAACCGCACTCATACTCTGGGCCGTTGCTGGTCGATTTTCAGGGCAACCGTATTACGAACGTAGAGTGGTTCGGCTCGCTGCGGCGTTATCATCCGGCGGGCGTGCCAATGCGCAAGCGCCGCACGCGCAAGTTGCTGGGCACAGGGCCATGCCTCGGTCGCCAATGCCATATTCTGCTGTTGCGCCACGGCGGCAAGTTCCGCAAATCGTGCGAATCCATTACCAGCGGCAAAAATCCGAATGGTGTCTGAATCTTCCCGATGCGGGTATTGCGCCTGGGCCGACCGGGCACGTCGCCATCGGCTGTTTACCGACTCGATCAGCGCAGCCGCGTCGACCGGACTTAATACACTCGTGTCTTGATGCAATTGCGCGACCGCCCCTGGTGTCGACTCGTAACACGCACAGTAAACTTGGCCCAAACGGGCGTCGGCTGCGCACCAGACCAATCGGGCGAGGCCAACTGCGGGCAGGCTCATCGCCGGCTGTACAGCCAGCGCGGCGCTGACCATTACCTCCAGCGAACTCAAGGCTAAAATCGGTATTTCCAACGCGTAGCCCAAACCTTGCGCCACCGAACATCCGAGCCGAACACCGGTGAATGCGCCAGGACCCTGGTCGAACGCAATGACGTCGATCGCCCGGCGGCCAAGGCCAGCCTGTGACAACAATGCATCGATCAGTGACAAGATCGAACCCGACCCGCGTTCCTGGCTGGCTGCCTCAATGGAATAGAGCGGTGTCTGGCCATCAGCGCTTGGCACCCATAAGGCAACACTGCAGCGCTCGGTGGAAGTGGCGAGCGCCAGCAAGACTGGATCGGGCAGTGAGTCAAACGACGGGTTCATGGCTCAAAATAGTACGGTAAGTCTGACTATCGACGCCCTTCGCGCAATTGCAAGCGCAACTGCTGGCGTTCCTCGGGCGAAAGTCTCGGCCCGTCATCGGCGCGGTAGGCACTCGGCCCGTTCATCGGCGCGCCGTAGCCGCCGGATGCGGGGTAAGAAGGAAACGGTGCTTGCTGGAACTGAACCGGCGGCTGGCCGCGCATTCGTTCATCCTGTGCCCGCTGCCTGAGTTCCATCCGCAAACGCTGCCGCTCAAGAGCGTCGAGTCGCTCGCCGCCCGGCTGCGCAACAACAGATTGGGCGGCAAACAGTAGAAATAAAGCAGCAAAGGCGAAAGCGGCGAAGGCGCTCGACCGAGGGGCGCGCAGCAATGATCGCGAAAACGATTTTGAAAATGATCCAAGGAGCGATCGCATGAGTGATTGGGAAAATGCAGTCATGACCTGATGTTCAGTCACCTTCACTGGAAAGGGCACGCAAGCATAAAGCTCATCCTGCGGCACGGCGTTTTAAGCTTTCACGATTTTAGGTCCGCCGCTCGACCGAACATAGTCGGCACAGGGTAAGTGTTGTAACAGGCCGTAACCAATTATCACATGCAAAAGTTTTGATCTCTGACTATCATAGCGGCATGTCACTGTCAGGCAAGCATCTATTGGTCGTCGATGATGACCCCAAATTGCGTGAGTTGGTACGTCGGTATTTGAGCGAAAACGGCTTTGAGGTCAGCGTCGCGCAAGATGCTCCGTCCATGAACCGGCTGATTCAGCGCGAGCCTTTCGATCTGATCGTGCTCGACATCATGATGCCCGGCGAAGACGGCCTGTCGATTGTCCGGCGTTTGCGCGGTGCCAATGACACCACGCCAGTCATTATGTTGACCGCCAAGGGTGACGATGTCGATCGGATTGTCGGCCTCGAAATGGGCGCAGACGACTACCTGGCCAAACCGTTCAATCCACGCGAGTTGCTGGCTCGAATTAATGCCGTTTTACGGCGCCGGCAAGCGAGCGAAGCACCCGGCGCTCCTACGCTGGAGAGCGGTGAAGTGCAGTTTGGGCCTTTCACGCTCAATTTGGGAACCCGTGTCCTGGCCAAAAACGGTGAATCGCTACCTCTGACGAGCGGCGAATTCGCGGTTCTGAAGGTGTTCGCGCAACATCCGAAGGTCGCTTTGTCGCGCGAAAAATTGATGGTGCTGGCCCGAGGGCGTGAGTACGGTGCCTATGATCGAAGTCTCGACGTGCAAATCTCGCGCTTGCGCAAACTGATTGAACTCGATCCGCAAAAACCACGCTACTTGCAAACGGTTTGGGGGGTTGGCTATGTCTTTGTTCCCGACGGCAACTAGTGTGGTGTTTCATTAGTCTTTGAAAGCTCGATGCAACTGAGTATTTTCTGGCGCACTTTTTTGATGATTGGTGCGCTGATTGTTGCCAGCGTCCTGTCAGCGTTGCAGTTGGTGCGTGTGTTCGACCGGTCACCGCGCGATCAGCAACTAGCCTGGGAAATTACCTCAGTCATCAATCTGACACGGGTTGCGCTGGTCAATACGCGGACTGAACAGCGCCCGGCGCTGTTGGCTGCCTTGGCGCGCGAAGAAGGCATTCGGGTTACCCCGCTGGAACCCGGCGACCGGGTCGATCGGATCGCCAGCGCATTCCCAAATGACGAAGCGTTCTCCGACGCGGTGCAGTTCAGGCTTCGGCATCTGCTCGGTGCCGATACCCGGCTGGCGGCCCAGGTCAACGATGAAGCCGGGCTGTGGGTCAGCTTCGATATCGATGGTGACCCGTATTGGCTAGTGCTCAAGCGCGAACGATTCGAACGACAAATTGGTCCCGACTGGCTTTTGATTGGATTACTCACGTTGGCATTGTCAACGATCGGTGCCATCTTGATCAGTCGACTGGTCAATCGTCCGATGTCGCGACTGGCCAGCGCGCTGGAACGGGTCAGTAGAGGGCTGTCACCGGAAGTCCTGCCGGAACGAGCGCCGACCGAGATTGCCCAGGTCAATCATCGCTTTAACCGAATGGCCAGCGACCTGGCCGCAACTGAATCAGATCGCGCCGTGGCATTGGCGGGTATCTCTCACGATGTGCGAACGCCACTGGCGCGCTTGCGGATGGAGATTGAGCTGAGTCCGCTGGGCGAAATCGAAAAGGAGTCGATGAGTTCGGAGATTGAGCGAATCGATCAGATTGTCGGCAAGTTCCTGGATTACGCGCGCTCCGGGCAATCCGAACTCGAGCGAGCGAATCTGGCCGAGGTCGATGTCACCGAACTATTGCACAGTTGCCGTGAGCGGCACATCGCCTCGTTCGAGAACTTTCAGATTGAACTGAAAATGCCCGCCATCGGCGCACTCACCTGGT
>JANORY010000367.1:0-1249 GCA_031415535.1 Burkholderiales bacterium
GAGCCGCGAGAATCTGCTCCGGGCGTCGATATTCGACCCGATTCCGGTCGCCAAACTGATCAACAAATGCGCGGCGGGCCGAGCCATCGGCTTTGGCGAGAATATCGCTTTTGTCGGCGTCGTATCGACCATGCTGCTGCACACCCAATTCGTGACCGGCAGCAGCGCCTTTCCTCACTGAACGTTTGCCATGTTGCTTCAGGACCGCTTCCTCAAACACGCCAATCTCAATCCGTCGAAGTGCGCCCTGATCATGCGTACTGAGAGGATTTCCTATGCGCAACTGTACGAATGTGCCGTCGCGGTGGCACAAAGCCTGCACGCGCGCGGCATCCGGCGTGGCGATCGGGTTGCGCTGTACCTGAACAACTCGGTCGAGTTCGTCGCGGGTCTGTACGGTGCCCTGCTGATCGGTGCCGTGTTTATGCCGATCAATCCACTCACTCGGCAAGACAAGCTAGCCTATCTGTTGAACGACGCCGAAGCCGCCTGCTTGCTGACCGAACAGAGCCTGGCCTGGATCTGGCGACCCGCCATCGATCATTGCGCATCGTTACACAGCATCTTCATCCAGCAGGGTGGCAGTCAAAGCGGCACTCCAGGCCGCTGGCGAACAACCAGCCCTGAACGCGTGGCGTTCACCGTAACTACCGATCAACGCCTGCTGAGCTGGCCCACGCTCCCAGCTTTTAATAGCACGCGTGTTCCGATTGAATCATTCCCGATTGAGCCCCTACTGATTAATCCCGTGCCGATTGATCCCGTGCCGATTGATCCCGTGCCGATAAGTCCCGTGCTGATTGAACCCGTGCTGATCGACCAGGACCTGGCCGCGCTGATCTACACCTCGGGCTCGACCGGCTTCGCAAAAGGTGTGATGCTGACGCACCTTAATATGGTTAGCGCCGCCAATTCGATCATTGAGTATCTGGGTCTGCGCGAGCAGGATGTAATTTACTGCGCCCTGCCGCTGGCCTTCGACTATGGCCTGTATCAAGTCTTGATGGCACATTCGATCGGAGCATCGGTAGTCCTGGCGACCGATTTTGCCTTGCCGGTCGCGGCGCTGCAGACCATTGCAGAGCAAAGGGTCACCGTCTTTCCAGGGGTGCCGACACAGTTCTCGATGTTGCTGAAGGTATCGGGTATCGAACGCTTCGATCTGCATGCACTTCGGATCATTACCAATACCGCTGCGGCGCTGTCACCCAAACACATTACGGCAATACGAAGCCTGTTTCCACAGGCC
>JANORY010000368.1:0-2153 GCA_031415535.1 Burkholderiales bacterium
GCACCGTAGACACCGTAGTCGATGGCGACTTTACCCTTAAAGTCCATCACGGTCGGTTGGTACGGATCACCGAACTTCTTGAGCCAGGCGAGTGAGTTTTCCGGCATGTCTTTCCAGGCTAGTCCGACGATCGGTGCTGACTTTGCTTTGGCGAGATCTAGCAGCAGCGGGTGTTCGATCTGGCAGGCACTGCACCAGGAGCCCCAAACATTGAGTAGCCAGACCTCACCCTTCAGTTGTTCCGGCGACCAGGTCTTGCTCAGGTCGGCCAGCAAGGGCAGACTAAAGCCGGGTGCGGGTTTGCCAATCAGCGGCGACGGAATGTCACGCGGATTGCGATCGAGCCCGCGCATCAGAAACCAGCCGATCACCAGAAAAGTGAGCAGTGGCAACAAATACTTCAAGCTGCGCATCAAGGTGTGGCGTCCCGGTTCGGTTGCGGCGGCGGTGCGGCTGTGAAGGACACAGCGCGCCGCCGATAACGCTTGTCGAGGATCGCTAACAGGCCGCCAAGCGCCATCAGCACACAGCCAATCCAGATCCAGTTCACAAATGGCTTGATCGACAGACGAACTGCCCAGGTTTTTTGATCGATCGGCTCGCCCATCGACAGGTAAACATCGCGGGTCAGACTGCGATTGATCGCCGCTTCGGTCATCGGCTGTTTGCCCGCCCGATAAATCCGCTTCTCGGGATTCAAGGTCTCGACGACGCGATTGCCGTCCAGCAACACAAAGCTGCCGCGCACCGCGTCATAGTTTGGACCAGCCTGATCCGACAGCGCATCAAACCGTAAATGGTATTGTCCCAACTGAATCGTCTGGCCAGGTCGCATCCGCGCCTCGACTTCACTCTCGTAACTCTTCACCAACGTGACACCGAGCACGAACAGTGCAATGCCAACGTGGGCGAGATGCATTCCCCAGACGCTGGCCGGCAACAGCGCGGCGCGACGCAGCGCCAGGCGGCCTTTCTGGTCACGCAACGCTTCGAGAATTTGAACGCTGCTGCTGGCCGCGATCCACAACCCGAATAACAGTCCGGCACTGGTCAGGGGTCGAAAACCGCTGACGGTGAGCGGCAGCAGCACTGCACAGGTGAGCGCGATCAGAAACGCCCAGCGCAGTCGGCGCGCCAGATCCGGCAGCGCTGTTTGCCGCCAGCGGCTGAGCGGGCCGACGCCCATCAAGAACAACGCCGGTGCCATTAATGGGAAGAAAACACTTTCGAAATAGGGCGGGCCGACCGAAATCTTGCCGAGGTTCAGGGTGTCGAGCAGTAGCGGGTACAGGGTACCCAACAAAACGGCAGCGGCCGCCACCACCAGCAAGATATTGTTGGCCAGTAACATCGATTCGCGCGAGATCAGTGCAAAGCCAGGGCCATTGCCAATTTTGGGCGCACGCCAGGCGAACAAGGCGAGCGAGCCACCGACCACGATGATCAGAAAGGCGAGGATAAAAACGCCGCGGGTTGGATCGGTCGCAAAGGCGTGCACCGAGGTCAACACGCCGGATCGGACCAGAAAGGTGCCGAGCAGGGACAAGCTGAACGCCAGAATGGCCAGCAACACCGTCCAGCTTCTGAAGGTGCCGCGCTTTTCGGTGACCGCCAGCGAGTGAATCAGCGCGGTGCCGACCAGCCAGGGCATGAAGGAGGCATTTTCGACCGGGTCCCAAAACCACCAACCACCCCATCCGAGTTCGTAGTAGGCCCAGAACGAGCCAAGACAAATGCCCAGCGTCAGGAAGCACCACGCTGAGGTTGTCCAGGGCCGGGCCCAGCGCGCCCAAGCGGCATCGAAGCGACCTTCAATGAGGCCGGCCACCGCAAATGCGAACGCCACCGAAAAGCCAACGTAGCCCATGTAGAGCAGCGGCGGATGAAACACCATGCCAGCGTCTTGCAACAGCGGATTAAGGTCGCGGCCGTCCGCAGGTATCGGCAACAAGCGCTGAAACGGGTTGGAGGTCAACACCAGAAACAACAGCAATCCGAACTGGATCAGGCCCAACACCGCCAGCACGCGTGAGGCCAATGAATTGCTCAGATTGCTGCTGGCAAACGCCACCGCCGCAGTCCAGACGGCCATGGTCAGTACCCACAGCAACATTGACCCTTCGTGGGAGCCCCAGGTGGCCGAAAACTGAAAC
>JANORY010000369.1:0-1180 GCA_031415535.1 Burkholderiales bacterium
GTCGGCACGGCTATTTTTTTGATGAATTCGACCGGCGGGCGGTTGTCGGCCACTTTCGCGCGGTCGCAAAATGCCTTGCGGTTTCCGGCTCGCAAGGTGAGTTCAAAATGGCGATTGACGAGCGAATCGGTCACGAGCGAATCGTTGGCAAACACGTCTTCCAGGTCATTTCTGAAAATGAATCTTGGAGTAATTTTTTGGGCAATCTGACTCAAAAAAGGCGTTTTCGCCAGCAGATAACTGAATGGGTGCGTGGCGGTGCCCGGATAACCGGCGGCATCAATGAGTACCAGTTTTTTGACACGCTCGGGGTTCTCGGAAGTGAAAAACCAGGCAATCTCGCCGCCCATCGAATTGCCCGCGAGGAGGAAGGTTTTGAGGTCAATTGCCTCCACGAATTTTTTCAGAAAAGCGAGATAGGCGTACGCCGAATAAGACCCGCGCCCGCTCGGCCCGGTCAGCCCGAAGCCGGGCAAATCGACGCTAATCACCTGATAATCAGCACTTACCGTGCGCGTCCAGCCTGCCCAGGTATGCAACGACGACCCGCTGCCGTGCAACAAAAGCAGTTGCTCGCCCTGGCCTGTTACCCGATAATGCACCTGAAGTCCGTCGATTTCGACCCACTTCGAATCGGGGAAAGTCCAGGCCGTTTTGAGGTTTTCGACCGACCGGTCGGCCTGATAATTGACCATAAGCCAGACGGCAAATAGGGTCAGAAAACCGAATTTCAGCAGACCCCAGAGGCTGAACGTCGGAGCAATTTTGAGGCGCGGGAAACGGCGGGCGGGTTGGTCAGTTTTTTCCATGAATTCAACGCATTCAAGTGGTGATTTTGATGAGAACTCACAGCATGAATGCTGTGCTACGGTTGCGGGCGGATGGTTCGGCGAATGTCTTTATCGAGCAGCTTTTTTTCCCATTTTGCAAAAAGGGCGGCCTGCAAATCGGCAGGCATCGGCACATTTTCATCGTAAAAACCGGCCCCTGCCCGCTGCCGAAATGCCTCATAAAGCGAAACGGCAGCCGAAACCGAGATGTTCAAACTTTGAGCCAGGCCCATCATCGGAATCACGAAATACCGGTCGCAACCGGCGAGCGCGGCTGCCGTCGGGCCAAAATGTTCGTTGCCAAAAAGGAGGGTTGTCGGGCGGGTGAGGTCCATTTCAAAAAGGGAATC
>JANORY010000370.1:0-7626 GCA_031415535.1 Burkholderiales bacterium
GCCGGCGACCCGTTCCAGCAATAATTCAACATCAATCGGGTTGAACTTGACGCCACCGCGGTTGATCAGCTCCTTGACGCGGCCGGTGATTACCAACGCACCGTCCTCAGTCAGACGGGCGGTGTCGCCTGTATCAAACCAACCGTCGCGAAACGCCGCAGCGCTTGCGGTCGGATTGTTCAAGTAGCCGTCGAATAACGACGGTCCGCGCATCAGCAGCCGGCCCTCCTGTTGCGCGGTAACGGTCAGACCCTGATCATCGACGATCCGCAATTCAGTGCCCGGGCTGGCGCGACCGGCGGATTCGAGCCGTACCTGTGGCGAGTCATTGGGTCGACCATAGCTGCCGGCCTGAAGCTCGCTCATACCCCATAACTGAAGCACCACACCACGCGAGAGTTGCGCCTCAACTTGTCGGGCCAGCAGCGGCGGCACGGCCGTCCCGGAAAGACAGACAAAACGAACGCAGGCAAAGTGTTCGGGTCTCATGCTGCCTTGATCAAGCAAGGGTTTGAAGTGCGCGGGTCCGGCGAAAATAGCGGTACATCGATCGCGCACCACGGTTACCAAGAGCTCAGTGGGCGTAAACGCCGGCAACAGCGAAAGGCTGGCGCCAGCCAGTAAGGCCAGCTCGAGCACGAACAGGCCATACAAATGCGTGAACGGCGCAGCGGACAACAAAACGTCCGAGGCGATGACCTCAAGGGGCGCAATCGACACCTGTGCGTTACTGATGAAACGGCGATGGGTAATCGGCACCCCCTTCGGATCGGCGGTGGTTCCCGAGGTATAGAGAAGCACGTAGCCGTCGTCGTCATGCTGCGTGAGCTTGATCTCGTTCGGGTACTTTGATGCAAGCAGATCCGACCAAGCCAGCGTTCCGGGCAGCGCTGCGCCTAATGCAATGACGATTTGAAGCGGCGCTGGTGGATCAGTTGCCTGCGCGCGCTGATCGAGTGCGACTGCCCGTGCCAGAGTTGCCGGGGACTCGCCGCGAAAGTTCGATAAACCGATGTAGGCCTGTGCACCCGAGTGCCCCAGCAGAAATGACAACTCAGCCTGCCGATAGGCCATGTGTACCATTTGAACGGTCGCGCCCAGGATATTCAGAGCTAACAGCGAAATGACGAATTCGTCGCAGTTTGGAAGTTGAATGGCCACGATGTTGCCGCGCCTCACGCCAACCGCAACGAGCGCGGCAGCAAATTGTCGCGCCTGGGTGCTCAATTGCCCATAACTCGTTGCCCCCTTTGGCCCGCGCAAAGCTACGGCCAAAGGCGTTTCGAGCGCGTGCTGCGCGACGTGATCGAACAGGGTAATCGGGTGGTTCACGGGATGACTCGAAAATTTTGCCGATGCTACTATGGAACGCACCCAAACCGCGCCCCCCAATGAGTCTGAATGTCCGCGCTACTGCTCATTGAGCAATCACTGAACGGCCTGCAATTCGGCCTCATGCTGTTTCTGTTGGCCGCCGGTCTGACCTTGGTGTTCGGCATCATGGACATGATCAACCTGGCCCATGGCTCGCTCTACATGGTGGGCGCGTTTTTGGCCGCCTGGTTGGTGAATCTCACCGGCTCGTTCGTGTTCGGCGTGCTGCTGGCGATTCCGTTGGCCGCGCTGTTCGGCATGCTGCTCGAAGCCACGTTGCTGCGAACACTGTATGCGCGTGATCATCTCTCACAAGTGCTGGCGACGTTTGCGCTGATTCTGATCTTGAACGAATCGGTGCGCATGATCTGGGGGACCGACTTGCCGTTGTCCGCGCCGGCAGCGCTAGCCGGCCCGATCGAGCTTTTACCCGGACTTTCTTACCCGGCTTATCGTCTGGTCATCATTGCGGTCGGCCTGGTCATCGCGCTACTACTTTATGTATTGGTGACGCGTACGCGAATCGGTGCGCGAGTGCGGGCCGGTGCATCGAACCGCGAGATGGCGCTCGCGATGGGCGTCGATATCAAGTCACTGTTTACCGTCGTGTTTGGCGTGGGTGCTGCGCTGTGTGCGGTGGCCGGTGCGATGCTTGGACCTTTGATGGCGGTTCAGGTCGGCATGGGCGAGGGCATTTTAATTCTCGCCTTTGTGGTCATCGTAATCGGCGGTATTGGTTCAATCCGCGGTGCCTTGATCGGCTCTTTGCTGGTGGGTATGGTCGACACCCTGGGACGCACGATGCTGCCGCATCTGTTTGCTTGGTTCTTGCCGCCGCAATTTGCCAGCGCGGCCGGTCCGGCGGTGGCCTCGGTGATGGTGTATTTATTGATGGCGATTGTTTTATTCGTCAAGCCGCAGGGCTTATTCCCTGCGCGTGGCTGAATCGCCTAAGCCCAGATGATGCCCAAACCCAGATGATGCCCAAACCATTGACCGCCGCCCAAAAGGGGCTGCTGGTAGTGATTCTGATTGCGGTGCTGATCTACCCGCAGCTCATGAAGGCAATCGACGCCGAGTTCTATATCAGCGTCGCCAGCCGTATTGGCATCTACGCACTCGCCGCCAGCAGCCTGAACCTGATTCTTGGCTACGGTGGACTGGTGTCATTCGGTCATGCGGCGTTTTTTGGCGTGGGCGCTTATACGGTGGGTATCCTGATCGCCGAGGGCATCACCAGCGCCTGGATCGGATTTCCGCTGGCCATGTTGATCTGCGGTGTGCTGGCGCTGGGTATCGGCGCTATTTCGCTGCGCACTCGCGGCGTTTACTTCATCATGATTACTTTGGCGTTCGCGCAGATGTTGTTCTATCTCGCGAATTCGGTGAAGGCCTACGGCGGTGACGAGGGCCTGAACATCAAGCAGCGTTCGCAGTTCGGCTTCGGGCTGAATCTGAAAGACGATACGACCTTTTATTATCTGGTCATGTTCTTGCTGGCGTTGACCTTGATATTTATTTATCGGGTCATGCGCTCGCGCTTCGGGCGGGTGGTGTTGGCCATGCGGGATGACGAAGATCGTGCCGAAGCGATTGGCATTGCGACTTTTCGCTACCGGCTGATTCTGTTTGCGATCGGCGGCTCTCTCGGTGGATTGGCCGGTGCGCTGATGGTGAATCAACAGAACTATGTGAATCCCAATCTGCTGTATTGGACTCAATCGGGTACACAAATGATCATGGTCATTCTGGGCGGAGTCGGCACACTATGGGGTGGGGTGATCGGTGCCGCCGCGCTGTTAATTCTTGAAGAAGTAATTTCGGCGTACACCATTCACTGGCAGTTTTATGTAGGCTGGGTACTGCTGGCAGTCGTATTGCTGGCACCCAAGGGTCTGGTTGGATTACTTGATCAATGGCGCAATCGAAAGCAATGAATTCGCAGCCACTCCTGTCGGTCGAAGGCCTAAGCAAACGTTTCGGCGCGGTCCAGGCGACCGACCAGGTGTCGCTGAAACTTTTTAGCGGCGAAGTACACGGACTGATCGGACCGAATGGCGCTGGCAAGACTAGTTTGATCGGTCAAATTTCGGGCTCGATTGCGCCGGACTCCGGAGTCATCAGTTTTGCCGGTGCTGACATTACCCGCCTGCCGCAACACCAGAGAGTCAAGCGAGGCCTGGCCCGATCGTTCCAGATCACCCGACTGTTCAAAGGCTTTAGCGCGCTTGAGAATATCGCCTTGGCGGTGCAGGCGCGCAGTGGCAGCAGCCTGTCATTCTGGAAGCCGGTCGCGCGCGAATCGGCCCTGCGTGACGAAGCGCATGCCTTGTTGACCGAACTCGGGCTGGCGGTACGCGCCGAGATCCGTGCCGATCAACTGTCGCATGGCGAGCAAAGAACCCTCGAGGTGGGCCTCGCTCTGGCGACCCGGCCGCGCTTGTTGTTGCTCGATGAACCAATGGCTGGCAGCGGCCCGGAAGAGTCGCAGCGCATGAGCGCATTGATCAACCGGATCCGCAGCAAGGTCAGCATCTTGTTGATTGAACATGATGTCGACGCGGTATTCAGGCTGGCCGATCGAGTGTCGGTTCTGGTGTACGGCCGAATCATTGCGTCTGATACGCCAGCGATCGTGCGGGCCGATCCCAAGGTCATCGCCGCTTATCTGGGCGACGAGCTGCCGATATGAACCTGTTGAAGGTCAGCGGGCTGCAGGTCGCCTATGGTTCCAGCCAGGTACTGTTTGAGGTCGAACTGAGCATAGCCGCTGGCGAAGTCGTGGGCCTGCTCGGGCGCAATGGCATGGGCAAGACCACTTTGGTTCGAGCAATCATGGGCCTCCTGCCGATCCGCAGTGGCGTCATCGAATTTGCCGGCCGCAGTATTGCCGGCGTGTCGGCCGACAAGATCGCGCGGCTGGGCGTTGGCCTCGTACCCGAAGGCCGCCAGATTTTTCCGAACTTGTCGGTCGAAGAGCACTTAAGCGCGTTTGCCACCGTCCGCAATCAGTCGCAGCAACCGTGGACCCCGCAGCGGGTTTTTCAACTGTTCCCCCGGCTGCAGGAGCGCCGGCAGAATCTGGGCAATCAGTTGTCCGGTGGCGAGCAGCAAATGCTGGCGATCGGTCGCGCCTTGGTCACCAACCCGCAATTATTGATCCTTGATGAAGCCACCGAAGGACTGGCACCGTTGATTCGCGAGGAAATCTGGGCCTGCCTGAGCGCCCTGCGTGCCGCCGGCCAAACGATTTTGGTGATTGATAAATACGTCAATCGGCTGACTGCCATCGCCGATCGCCACCTGATTCTGGAGCGGGGCAGCGTCGCCTGGCGCGGCAGCTCCGAGCAATTGAATGCCGATCGGTCGGTGTGGCAGCGTTACCTGGGGGTTTGAACAGAACGCAGAACTTGCATTGGCCCGTGCCGGCGGCTGTTGCAGAAACTCATAAAACTCCTGAATCTCAGCGCCGGCGTTTTGGGTGACGACCATGCGCTGGCGCAACGATGCCAGCTTGAACGGAACCTGATGCGGCAAATATCGCGGCCTGAGAAATGTTCCCGCCCAAAACCAATTTGGGCTCGACCACGCTCCATAGACCTGCGCCCTCGAACGCCTGTTTGGCCGCCCGTTCATAAGGTGCATGTTCGGGGTTTGCGATCGCAAGCTTTTTCAGACGACCGTCTTGCGACGCCTTTCTCAAATCTGAAAATGCTGCGTCCGGCGCAACCGGCGAGCCATTCGCGCTGCAATTCAAGTAATGTTATGTGATGTTATTAAATTTTCGTAAACAATAATAAGCTTGCTAATAGCAGGCTTGGCAAATGGTACTGAAATTGGACTTGGGTTGAACGCACGCAGCCTGGTTATCAGTTGTGAACACGGCGGTCGGGAGGTGCCGGCAGCCTACGACGCGTTATTCGCAGGTCACGAGCAGGTGCTGGACAGTCATCGCGGCTGGGACGCCGGTGCTTTGCAGCTTGCCACACAGATTGCCGACGAGTTTGGCGCGGCTTTGTACGCCGCAACAACCACCCGCCTGCTGGTTGACCTGAACCGTTCCAACGGGCATCGGCAGTTGTATTCCGAGTTCACGCGGGGAATGACGCGGTCCGAAAAAATGGTCATTCTCGCGCGGTACTACCGTCCGCATCGAGACGCAGTTGAAACGGCGATCGATCGTCGAATTGCCGGCGGCGCTCGCGTGATCCACGTTGCGTCGCACAGCTTTACGCCGGTGTTAAATGGAGTTGTCCGTCGTGCCGATGTGGCCTGGTTATACGACCCGAAGCGTCTTGGCGAACTGGCCTTATCGGAGCGCTGGCAGGCGCAACTGGCGCGGCGCGAACCCGAGTTGTTGCTGCGCCGCAACTATCCCTACCAGGGTCGCAGCGACGGCCTTGCCTCGGCCCTGCGCAAGCGGCATTCAACGTCCGACTATGTGGGCATCGAACTCGAGGTGAATCAGCGCTTCGTCGCGCAAGGTGGCACCGCCTGGTCGACCTTGCGCTCGAACGTCATCGATTCACTGGCTGCCACGCTGGAAGAATTCAACGCCGAAAAGTCGTGAATCTGGCCGGTGTAGTGTTTTATTCGTTCCGTAGCGAAAAATTCGAGTCATGCAGGCACATGCTGCGTACACATTTATGCGAAAACAACTTCGTCGGTCCAGACTTTGAAGCTCTCCAGGGTGTTCGGGCCGAAGGTGCTCGACAGTGCAACATCACAAGCATCTCGCCCGCGGGCGATCAAGACACGACCAATGCGCGGCGTGTTGTTGCGCGCGTCGAAGGTGTACCAGCGATCGCCGAGGTAGGCCTCGAACCAGCCGGCAAAGTCCATGGTGCCCCAAGGTGGCGGTGTGCCGATGTCGCCCAGGTAACCGGTGCAATAGCGCGCCGGTATGTTCAGGCAACGGCAAAAGGCGATGGCCAGGTGCGCATAATCACGGCACACGCCGAGTCCCTCGTTGTACGCCTCAAGTGCCGTGCGTGTGCGTCGCGCATGCTGGTAACCGAACTCGATGTGCCGGTGAACGAAATCGCAAATGGCTTGCACCCGGGCCCAACCGCTCGGTGCCGAACCGAAAATCTGCCAGGCGATATTCGAAAGCTGGTCAGTCTCGCAGTAGCGGCTGCCCAACAGGTAAACCAGGGTCGATTCCGGCAGCATTTCGACGCTCGTTTGGGCCGCCGAGGGAACCACAATATCGGTCGCGCCGGTATCGTTGATGAGCGCGTCGGTGCTCAGCACGAACCGTCCCTGCGGTGCCACCAGGCGGCTGCACCAGTTACCGAACAAGTCGCGATAAGCGCTGACTGGTACCGATGGGTTGGTCATTAGGTGATCGGGGCGCAGCAGATCTGATGCGCGTGAATAGTGGATATTCAGCGCCAGAATCATCGGCGTCGGCTGCGGGCATTGATAGATCATTTCGAAACCAACGCGGATTTGCACGGAAACTTCCTCCAAAAATCGGTTATCCAGTATTTTGCAAGAAAATCGCGTGCCCTGGGGTTTGCCGTGCTCGCGCTTGGGCTGAACCAGAGTTAATCAATTTGCAAGCCTTTCATGTCGCATGCTATGATCTAAGGCTCTTGGCAATTCAGCCAGGGCGGTTTAGGCGCTTAAGCATCACCCAGCGTCTTGGCATCGAACCCGAACCCACGGGGCCAATACTGACCACCAGACGACACTGAAGATTCAGTGAATCGAAGGCGGTTCAAGTTGGTAGTACGGAAATCTTTTGTTGAAATGCAGAGTAGAACAATATGATTCAAACAGAATCAAGACTTGAGGTTGCCGATAATACCGGTGCCCGATCGGTGCTGTGTATCATGGTGTTGGGCGGTAGCAAACGCCGCTACGCCGGCATCGGCGACATCATCAAAGTGTCGGTCAAGGAAGCTCAGCCGCGTGGCCGGGTTAAAAAAGGCGAAATTTATAACGCTGTGGTGGTTCGCACCGCCCATGGCGTGCGCCGCGACGACGGCTCCAGAATCCGCTTCGACAGTAATGCGGCCGTGTTGCTGAACGCCAAGCTCGAGCCAATTGGCACGCGCATCTTCGGACCGGTAACGCGCGAGTTGCGTACCGAGAAATTCATGAAGATCGTGTCGCTGGCACCGGAAGTCATTTAAGAGTCCATCTAGAAGCCGATCAGAAGAGCGGGCGCAGAAAGCTAACTATGGAAAAGATTCGCAAGGGTGACGAAGTAGTCGTCATCGCAGGGCGCGATAAAGGCAAGCGCGG
>JANORY010000371.1:0-5661 GCA_031415535.1 Burkholderiales bacterium
GAAGCGGCCAGGAAACGCAAAGATACTGGCCTGAAGGAAGGCAAAAATCCGATGCCGGATGCATGGTTCGACGCCTGGGCCGAGGCCACTTTCGCCAGCGATCCGGTCGGCGCGAAGGCCACCCCGCGTTTTGTGCGAGCGCCAAACGGCGTTGTGCAAGACGGTCGCGACTATTGGAATTCCGGCAAACCCCTGATCAATCCAGCCGACATTCGAGTGCCCACCATGCTGATCCTGGCCGAGTGGGATGCTGATACTCCGCTGTATATGGCCCAGACCTTGTTTCCCCTGCTAACCAATGCCGCACCCAAGCGCATGGTTGTGATCGGCGAAGGCACGCATTCGGTGATCACTGAAAAAAATCGGATGCAGCTATTTAGCGAAGTGCAGATGTTTTTTGACGAGGCTCGTTAGAGCTCCATTCTCTCTCGTCAGCAATGCGAGCGCTGACTAACAGTCTATCGCTCGAGAGGGTGGCAAGCCAATTCAAGTGCTCAAACTGGAACGAGCTTGCCGCGAAAATTGACGCTTCGCGCCGAGGCGACGGCGTACGCTTTAGAAGTGCTTCGCCTATCTTAAGACCGGACTTTGACCACCTAATTGAGCCGTAGCCCAGTATTCATGCGGGTTTCGGCTCTTTTTGTGCCACGATCGGGGCCGCTCGCGGCTGCGGTGCTGCGGTGTGGTTCGCCTCGGTGCCTGCCGAGATGCAGCCCGTGTTGCTGGCGATGCTGGTGGCGCGCGTTACCGATCCGGCCTCCAAGCGGGCCATGCACCGCGCGCTCGATTGGCTGCATGACGCCCAGGACGGGATCGAGCGGCGCTCGGCGCGTGAGCACTTGCTGGGCCACACTGGTGCTCTACGACCTCACCTCTGCGCTACGACGGGAGCGCCGGTTACCAAATGAGGTCGCGCTTCGCCTTCGCGATTGACAAAGCCGCTACAACAGCGCACGAAATGGAACAAAGTGCACTTCTGTCGTGCCGATCTGCTCGACCTGATCCAGGGACAAGTTCACAACCCAAGCCTGCTGAGGCTGGTACTTGTCGATGAAGCTGCGTAGCGAGCGGGTCACCGCAGGCTGGCGCAGAGCAGTGTACTTCACCTCCACGGGCAGGACGCCGAGTGCTGGATCATCCACGACAAAATCGACCTCCGCCTTGTCAAGCGTGCGCCAGTACTTCACCGAGGCGTTCGAAAACCGGGCGGCCAACAGGTGCAGAACCAGGTTCTGGAACACAAAGCCAAGCTCAACGGGCTCGGTCAGCGAGCCCCATCTGTTTATCACCAGGTTGCGCAGGCCCAGATCCACGAAATACGGCGTCGGCGCCTTGGAAATGTCTTTCTGCGTAGTACAGGTAATTCTTGAGCGTAGGGGCACTGATTCCCGCCTGCGCACACAGCGTGCTCATGTTCAGCAACTGCCCGCATTGCGAAGCCAGTAGTCCCAGCATCTTTCGATAAGCATCGGGACGAGTCAGGCGCAGCAAGGAACTGATGTCCCGGTCCACATACGAGGTATAAATCTCGCGCATTACCGCGCGCTTTTCGTCCAGGCCTTGTGACGTGATCACGCGGGGGTAACCGCCAAAGTTCAGGTATTCGATTAGAAGCCCCGATAGGATGAATTTGTAGGGCGAGCCCATGTCGTACAAGCCCTTCATGAAGCGGCCTGCATCGGTCTTGCGCTGGAGCTCGTCGATGGCCACATAGACGGTTTGGTCCGACGAACTCACCAGAAAGGACAGGCGATCCAGCAGCATGCGCTGTGAGCCAAACCAATGCATGTCTTCTTCAACATCCAGATTGAAGTACACGCAATGCTTGCCCTGCGCTTCCAAGTCGCGTAGCAACATGCGGATGAGCGTGGTCTTGCCGACTTGCCGGGGGCCGACCAGCAGGGTGATCTCGGGTGACCCCAGATGGACTCGCAGCGCGGGCAGGATTTGGCGGCGAATGGGCGCAGTCATTGGAATCAGTTAAGAAGTGTGTTTCTCTTTTAACCCCGTAAAACACTAAATGTATTGTTATATTTATAGTAGTAAACAGCATTCGGGCACGACCTTGTTGTCGAGCAATAGCACTAAGACACTTCCGATAACAGGAGCGAAGATTTAGCATCGACAATCAATATTTAGTTCGCTCCGATGGCTGGCAGCTCGTCAAGCGGCGTCAGGTCGTTACTCCGATGGCAAAAAATCGTACGCGCGAACGCCGACCGAGTCGCTTTCGTCCCAGTATGCGAACATAACGCTTCGGCGGCCTGGCACGACAAGTCCGCCATCGATCGACCGTCTTTGACTTCTAACAGATAGAGCGCAATGAGCAAAATGATGAAAGCCGTAGTACTGACCGAAGCCGGTGGCTTGGACAAACTCTTGGTGCAAGACGTCGCCATGCCCGAACCCGCCGCTGGCGAAGTCCGAGTTCGGATTCGTTCAGCGGCGCTGAACCGGCGCGACTTCTTCATGACGCGCGGCCAGTATCCGCGAATGAAGCTGCCCTGCATCATCGGTTCCGATGGCGCTGGCTTTATCGATGCGGTCGGCCCAGGCGTCGACGCAGCGCTGGTCAGCCGCGAAGTGGTCGTCTACCCAGCCCGCGAATGGGGTGCGGACCCGGCCTTCCCGGGTGCGACGTTCCGGGTGCTCGGCATGCCCGATGCCGGCACCCTGGCCGAAGCGATCTGCGTGCCCGCGACCGACATCCAGGCCAAGCCGGCGCACCTCGACTTCGATCAGGCGGCTGCCCTGCCGCTGGCCGGCCTGACCTCTTGGCGTGCGGTTGTCACAATGGGCGGCATCCATGCCGGCATGAATGTGCTCGTGACTGGCGCTGGCAGCGGCACCTCGAGTTTTGCGATTCTGTGGGCCGCGCAGCATGGCGCAAAAGTCTGGGCGACCAGCAGCAGTGAAGATAAGCTCGCGAAGGCGCGCGCCATCGGTGCGATCGGCGGCGGCGATTACCGCGACCCCGAATGCTATGGCAAGCTGCGCAAGGAATCAGGCGGTTTTGATCTGATCATCGACAGTGCCGGCGGTGACGGCTTGAACAGTGTGCTCGACACGCTGCGCATGGGCGGACGCTATGTGTTTTACGGCGCGACGCTGGGTAACGCCAAGCAAGGACCGGAGATGGCGAAGCTTTTCTTTAAGCAGGCTCGCATTCAGGGCACGACCATGGGCTCGCCCGCCGAGTTCGCCGCGATGATCAACTTCGTCACCGCGAAGCGGCTGGTGCCACTGGTGCACCAGGTCTATCCGCTCGCCGAGATCCGAACCGCAGTCGGGCTGATGGAGAAGTTTGCTCAGACCGGCAAGATTGTGCTGAAGATCGCCTGATCACGGCTTGCCTTGCGGGAGTCGAATCGCTCATTCGCTGACTCGCGGCGAGCGACTTCAAGGCAGTCCGATCCGTATCGTCGTTCCGTTCGTGCCCGGTGGCTCGTCGGACATCGTCGCACGAAGTGTCGCCGCGAAGATGCAATTGGCCATCGGCCAATCGGTGGTTGTCGAAAACCGTCCCGGTGCGAACGGTGCAGTCGCGGCCGAACAGGTGATGCGCTCACCGGCCGATGGCTACACCTTCATGGTCGGCTCATCGGATCATCTGTCCGCCGAGTTGTTCAAGTTGCGAACCTCGACCTTCGGTGTCCACGTACCCTATCGTGGTGGCGCTGCTGCGATGGCCGATCTCATGGGCGGAAACGTCGACGCGTCGTTCCAGAATCTCGGCGCGGCGGTACCGCATATCAGATCCGGTCGGCTGAAGGCGATCGCCGTGACCAGCAAGTTGCGGGTAGCCGTTTTGCCCGATGTACCGACCGTCATCGAAGGCGGTTTGCCCGGCTTCGTCGTGACCTCATGGCAAGCGTTCATGGCACCGCGCGGACTACCGCCCGATGTGCGCAACAAGTTGCATACTGAACTCGTTGCTGCACTGAACTCGTCCGAGCTCAAGGATCGATTCGCCCTGCAAGGTTTTGATGTCGTGGCTAACAAACCCGAGGAACTTGCCGAGTTTCAGCGCAAGGAAATCGAAATGTGGCGTGATGTCGTCAAACAAAAAGGCCTGACGCCGGATTGATCAAACATCGCGGCGTCGCCGAGTTATTTCGAGGCGCCGCTCGACTCTTCAATTCGACACCTCGTTCGGCACATACGCCAACAATTCGCCGGGTTGGCAGTTGAGAAACGCGCAAATGCGCATCAAGGTATCGAACCTAATGCCCTTGACCTTGCCCTGCTTGAGCAAGGACATGTTGGCCTCGGTGATGCCGACGCATTCGGCGAGGTCCGCCGGGAAAGCTGGTTGCCGACGTCGAGGCAGGACGGATTCTTCGAACTCTGGTCGGGTACCGTGGCGAGGCTGATTGAACAAGCGCAATCCGCTGCGGCGCGCGCACCGAAGTGATCCGATTTGCCTCCGACGTGCTTGCCATTGCACCGTGATCATTGCCGCCATTTGATCGGCCCGTGGCATGGGTGATGTTCGGCGCTATGGAGCAAGCGGTCTTGCTGATCGATAGGATTCGCAGGCTTGTCCCTCGAACCGCGCCGACTGTTGATCAAACGACACCTGAAGCGTGCGTTCACCGGACGTCGTTCACCTGCAATTTTGCAGCCGGGCATGCATTCGGGGGATGCACCGACAGCAAAGCCACTCTGGTCGGAACTCTGAACGGCGCTCCGACCAACGCCAGCCTGACCCAACCGAATGGCAGTGCCCCATTTTTTGAGATCACTCAAGGCAGTCAGAAAATTACCGTGACCAAGAGCTTCACAACCGGCGAGTTTTTAGCTACCACGGCCAGTGGTCAGCCCTTTGTGACCACCTTACTGGATTTGGTTAACGGCTTTTGAGCGCGCAGAGATGCTCGGCTCGACCGACCTAGATGGGTTCAATGTAATCACCGAGTAAATTGCCCACCACACGGAAGAATTACTCGGTATAATTAGTAATATGTTTACACGACTTGTTCAAGAAGATATTGAGGCAAGGCTTTCCTATTTCCCAGCCGTGGCGGTACTTGGCCCCAGGCAGTGTGGCAAAACCACGTTGGCTCGAACCATTGCCGATCGACGTGGTGCGCAAGCCACCTACCTTGACCTCGAGCGACCGGACGATTTAGCGCTGCTAACTGACGCGCCGCTGTTTCTTCGCACGCTCACCAAGAAACTGGTTGTGATTGACGAAGTCCAGAGGGCACCTGAGCTCTTCAAAATTCTGCGTGTTCAAATCGATGAGCGACGGCGGGCCGGAGAAAAAGCCGGACACTTTTTGCTACTGGGTTCCGCGTCAAGAGACCTACTTCGCCAAAGTAGTGAATCACTCGCCGGACGCATTGATTATCTCGAACTGACGCCACTTCGATTGGACGAGATCACCGCAACCGAAACGGTCGCAAGCTGGTTGCGAGGAGGCTATCCCGATAGCCTGCTAGCGCCCAGCGACGCCATGAGCCAAACTTGGCGCAAGGCCTACTTGAGCCAAGTCATCGAGCGCGACGTGCCTTTCTTCGCGCCCCGAATTCCTGGCCCTATGCTTCGCCGCCTGCTCAGTATGCTCGCCTATGACCAGGGAGGTTTGCTGAACTCGGCGAGACTGGCGCAAAGCTTGGGCATGAGTGCGCAGTCGGTAAATCGATACCTGGAATTGAT
>JANORY010000372.1:0-1119 GCA_031415535.1 Burkholderiales bacterium
AAGGCCTGCGCCAGCCCATCCGGCGACGGCTGCACACAATACTGCAGCGACAGGCCCCAGTCGCGGCCATCGCCCAGCAGCTCGGCAAAGCGCGGCGTGTCTTGCGGCGTAGAGATGATCAACACCTCACGAATGCCGGACAACATCAGCACCGACAGCGGGTAGTAGATCATCGGCTTGTCATAGACCGGCAACAACTGCTTCGATACGGCTTTTGTCACTGGGTACAAGCGGGTACCGGATCCACCGGCGAGGATAATGCCTTTTCGATTCGTGCTCATAGTTTGGACTCGGGCAGCGTCAGCGCTGCTGGTAGTTCTGATCGATCCAGGTACGATACTCACCACTCAACACGGTCTGAACCCAGTCCTGGTGATCGAGATACCACTTGACGGTTTTGCGCATGCCGGTTTCGAAGGTCTCGCTTGGCGTCCAGCCCAACTCTGCCTCGATCTTGCGCGCATCGATCGCGTAGCGCCGGTCGTGTCCCGGGCGATCTTTGACGTATTCGATCAGCCGCTCGCGTGGACCTGCCTTGTCCGGCCGCATTTCATCGAGCAAGGCACAAATGGCACGCACCACCTGCAGGTTAGTGCGCTCGTTGCAACCACCAATATTGTAGGTTTCGCCGAGTCGGCCACGCTTGAGCACTTCGCGAATCGCCGAACAATGATCGCCGACATATAGCCAGTCGCGGACGTTTGAACCATCGCCATAGATGGGTAGTTTTTTGCCGGCCAAGGCATTGGCAATGACCAGCGGAATCAGTTTTTCAGGAAACTGAAAGGGGCCGTAGTTGTTTGAACAATTGGTGGTCACCACCGGCAGCCCATAAGTGTGATGCCAGGCGCGCACCAGATGGTCGGAGGCAGCCTTCGATGCCGAATACGGGCTGTTCGGTTCGTACGCCTTGGTCTCGGCAAAGGCTGGGTCAGCCGGGCCGAGCGAGCCAAACACTTCATCGGTCGAGACGTGCAGAAAGCGAAAGTTCTTGCGCTCACAGCCGGCCAGTTGAGTCCAATAGTGGCGCGCCGCCTCGAGCAAAATAAACGTGCCCATGACATTGGTTTCGACGAACTCGCGCGGTCCGTGAATCGAACGATCGACGTGCGACTCGGC
>JANORY010000373.1:0-9755 GCA_031415535.1 Burkholderiales bacterium
CGGGTGAGCGCAAAATGCTCGACGAAGTAGTCTTGTTCATGGGTGAGCTTGCGCTGCCGTTGGGTGTTGTCGTCGCGGCCTGCAAACTCGGCCAAATAATAGGTCATCATCGCCAGGACGCCTAACAGTACCAGCGAGATCAGTGCGGCCATCTGGTCATACAAACGCCCGGGTTTCATGCTCGCTGGTGCCTAGCCGTCGAAAGCTTGATACTTCTGTCGCAAGCTGTCGAGTCGGCCGGTACTGGCCAGCCACCAGTGCGCAAACTCACGCACCGCGCCGCTGCCGCCTGCCGCTCGTGCAACCCAATGGGCGGCCGCGCGGACTTCGGGCGCCGCGTCGGCGACGGCTAACGCCAGGCCGGCGCGACGCATCGCGACGAGATCCGGCCAATCGTCACCCATGAATGCCAATTCGCTTTCAGCGAGACCGAAAGAGCCGGCCAGTGTGGCAAGTGCCTCAGCCTTGTCCTCGATACCTTGCGCAACACTGTCGAATTTCAGCTCGGCGGCGCGTCGTTCGACGATACGGGATTGCCGACCCGTCAGGATTGCCAGTTTGAGCCCGGCTTGCCGCAGCAGGTTCAGACCAAAGCCATCGTGCACCGAAAACGCCTTGCAGGCCTCGCCGTCCGGACCCATGTAAATACGGCCATCGGTCATCGTACCGTCGACGTCCAGCACCAACATGCGAATCGCCTGGGCGCGCGCAACAGCGTCAACGGTTGCTGTGTTGACGTGTGTATCGGCGCGGACATCGGCGCGGACATCGGCATTACCGTGCTGGTCGGATCGTCGGCCGGACATCAGGCGACTTTCGCAATCAGAAGATCATGCACATGCAAAGCACCAACCACCTGTTGTCGGCCGGCCCGCGATTCGGTAACCACCAACTGATTTTTTCGCTGATCTTCCAAAAGACGTACGGCGGCGCTGGCCAGGGTGTCGGCGGCAATAGTGACCGGCGTGCGCGTCATGACGTCGTCAACCGTAAGCGAGTGAATATCGCGGCCCTGTTCAATCAGCCGCCGCAGATCGCCATCGGTAAAGATGCCGAGCAAATCCTGCGATTCGCCGCAGATGATGATCATGCCCATCCGCTTGCGCGTCATTTGCAATAGTGCCTCGGAGAGCGGTGTACCCCGCGCTACTACCGGCAGCGCATCGCCAGTGCGCATGATGTCGCTGACCCGGGTCAGCAATTTGCGCCCGATCGAGCCGCCGGGATGTGAACCCGCAAAATCTTCTTCACCAAAACCGCGCGCCTCCAAAAGCGCCACCGCCAGGGCGTCGCCCATGGCCAGTGCTGCCGTGGTACTGGCGGTCGGCGCAAGGTTCAGCGGGCACGCCTCACGTTCGACCGCCACGTCGAGGTGGCAGTCGGCCAACTGCGCCAGCGCCGAAGCTGGGTTGCCGGTCAGTGCAATCAACTTCGCGCCGAGCCGCTTGACCAGCGGCACAATGGTCAGAAGTTCTTCAGTAGTACCCGAGTTTGAAAGCGCCACAAATACGTCGTCGGCAGTGACCATACCAAGGTCGCCATGACTGGCCTCAGCGGGGTGAACAAAGAAGGCTGGCGTGCCGGTCGAAGCCAATGTTGAAGCAATCTTGCGGGCGACATGGCCTGACTTGCCCATACCGCTGACAATCACACGGCCGCGGCAGTCAAGCACCAATTCGCAGGCCTTGACAAACTGCTCGCCGAGCTTGCCACTCAAGTTACTGACCGCCTGCGCTTCAATCTCGATTACTTGTCGGGCGCGCTGCAACACCCGGTCTGGCAATTGGGCTCTGTCTACAATACTCATACACTGAGTATATAAGATGGTTGACGGCTTACTGCACGGCGCTTTCGTGCCCGCAATTCTTGACTTGAACAAACCATGCTGTCCTCACTTGAACTGACCTTGATCCTTCTGGCCGCCGCTGTGTTGATGGTGGTTTTTCTGCGACTGGTCCACTTGCCGCCGCTGGTTGCGTATCTGGCGGTCGGTGTGTTGCTCGGACCCCACGCTATTGATCTCGCCTCGGATCAGCGAGCGGTGCAGAGCCTGGGTGAAATCGGTGTTGTTTTTCTGATGTTTTCGCTGGGTTTGGAGTTCAACCTGCTCAAGTTAACTTCGATGCGCCGTCTGGTGTTCGGACTCGGTGGTGCGCAGGTGACGACGACCATCGTGGCGGTCATGTTGATGTTTGCCGTTGCGTCGCCGGCGGCGTTGATTTACCTGATGGGCGACGCCATCGACTGGCGTGCGGCGTTGGCCCTTGGCGGCGCAGCGGCGATGTCCTCGACCGCGCTGGTCAGCAAGCTTCTGACCGAGCGGCGCGAGTTGGAAACCGAACATGGCCAGCGCGTCTTCAGCGTTCTGTTGTTTCAGGATTTGGCCGTCATCCCCTTGCTGATTTTGATTCCTGCGCTGGCCGCCGGCGGTGACTGGATCACGGCGATGTCACTGGCGATGTTGAAAGCCGCCGTGCTGCTGGTATTTCTATTGCGCTTCGGCCCGCGTTTGATGCGCGCCTGGTTCAACCTGGTGGCACGGCAGCGCTCGCATGAACTATTCACCTTGAATGTGTTGCTGGCGACACTGTTCTTCGCCTGGTTGACCGCCAAAGCCGGCCTGTCAATGGAATTGGGCGCGTTCGTCGCCGGCATGCTGATCGCCGAAACCGAGTTTCGCTATCAGGTCGAGGAAGACATCAAGCCGTTCCGCGACGTCCTGTTGGGGCTGTTCTTTGTCGCCATTGGCATGCAATTGGATTTGCAGGTGGTGGTCAATGCCTGGCCACGGGTTTTGCTGTTTTTGCTGATTCCGGTAGCCATCAAGTTCGGGTTGGTTGTTGGTTTGGCCAAGTGGTTTGGTGCGGGTACCGGCACCGCAATTCGCACCGGAATCTGGTTGGCCCAGGCCGGCGAGTTCGGTTTTGTGCTGCTTGCCCAGGCGATGGGCCATCAACTGATCGCCGAAGCGGTGTTGCAGCCGATACTGGCCGCGATGTTGTTGTCGCTCTTGCTCTCGCCCTTATTGATCCAGCAGTCCGGCGCGATCGCGTTGCGCCTGTCCGGCCAGGAATGGCTGCAGCGTTCATTGCAACTGCAGACCATTGCATCACGCAGTTTGGCGCGTAAACAACACGTGATTATTTGTGGTTTTGGCCGCAGCGGGCAAGGTCTGGCGCACGTACTGGAGGCCGAGCGCGTGCCCTTTATGGCGCTCGACCTGGATATTGATCGAGTCAAGCAGGCGGCTGCTGCCGGTGAGTCGGTCGTGTATGGCGACTCGACTCGGCGCGACACCTTGCAGGCAGTCGGTCTGCATCGCGCCCGTGCGTTGGCCATTACCTTCGATGACACCGCCAGTGCTCTGAAAGTTTTGCACCTGGTGCGCCAGCTCGCGCCGAGCTTGCCAGTGCTGGTGCGCACTGCCCATGAAGCCGATATCGAGCGGCTGCGCGCGGCCGGCGCGACCGAGGTGGTGCCGGAAATTGTCGAAGGCAGTCTGATGCTGGCCTCGCATGCGATGGCGCTGGCCGGTGTGCCGATCGCGCAGGTGCAAAGCCGCGTCAACCAGATTCGTGAGAGTCGCTATGTGTTGTTGCAAGGCTTTTTTCACGGCGTCGACGATCAGGATATTGATCAGATTGAAGACGCTGATATGCATTTGCGACCGGTCAGCATTACTGCGGGCAACGCCTGGGTTGGGCAACCGATCAGTGCGCTGGAGCTGTATGGCGCGCGCCTGAGTGCGTTGGTGCGCAAGGGCAAACGGCTGGTCGATCTCGATACCCACACGGCGATTGAGGTCGGTGATAAGCTGGTTGTTTCGGGCACCCTGGAACAGGTTAGTGCGGCGGAAGTTAGAATCCTCGCTTGATCGTGCACCTGCAGCACGCCTGAGTAAACCTGACCGAGCCTCGATTGACTGACGTTTTTCTACATTTGGACCAAGTTCGCTTTGGCTATCGCGACCGAAACATCATCAATAAGTTGTCGATGAAGTTTCCGCGCGGATCAGTGACCGCGCTAATGGGCGGTTCGGGTTGCGGGAAAACGACAGTACTCAAATTGATTGGCGGGCAGCTAAAGCCGCAATCGGGTAAGGTCATGTTCGACGGGCTCGATGTTCACGCCCAGGACCGTGAGGGTCTGTATGCGGCGCGTCGCAAAATGGGCATGCTGTTTCAGTTCGGCGCACTCTTTACCGACCTCAGTGTGTTCGAGAACGTTGCGTTTCCACTGCGCGAGCATACCGGCCTCAGTGAGGAATTGATCCGTGATCTGGTGTTGATGAAGCTCAATGCGGTCGGCCTGCGGGGTGCCGCGCCGTTGATGCCCGCGCAGATTTCGGGTGGCATGGCACGCCGGGTTGCTCTGGCGCGTGCCATTGCGCTCGATCCGCCCTTGTTGATGTTCGATGAACCGTTTGCCGGCCTCGATCCGATCTCGCTGGGCACAATTGCCAGTCTGATCCGCACCCTCAACGATGCGCTGGGCGCGACGTCTATCTTGGTGACCCATGATGTTCAAGAGAGTTTTGCGATCTGCGATTACGTTTATTTGCTGGGGGTCGGCAAAATGCTGGGCGAAGGGACGCCGGCGCAATTGCGCGCCAGCGTCGATCCGGAAGTACGGCAGTTTCTCGATGGTGAGCGCGATGGGCCGGTCCGTTTTCATTACCCTTCCGTGACCATGGAAGAAGATTTTGGTGCCACGCTGGGCGATCGCAGCGGTCGGAGTAGCCGCTGATGCTGTTGAGCCTGCAAAACCTGGGTGCCTGGGTGCTGGGTGGCATCGAAACCTTGGGTTATGCTGCGCGCTTTTTTGTACGTCTGTGCTGGTTGATGCTGGGTTGTTTGAGACGACCACGCTGGGTCATCGAGCAAATTCATTTCATCGGCAACTATTCGCTGTCGATTATTGCAATCTCCGGCTTGTTCGTTGGTTTTGTGCTGGGTTTGCAGGGCTACTACACGCTGCAGCGCTACGGCTCGGAACAGGCCTTGGGCCTGCTGGTGACCTTGTCGCTGGTCCGTGAGCTTGGCCCGGTGGTCGCCGCCCTGCTGTTTGCGGGTCGCGCCGGCACTTCGTTGACGGCCGAGATTGGCCTGATGAAGTCAGGTGAGCAGTTAGCCGCCATGGAAATGATGGCGGTCGACCCATTGGCGCGGGTATTGGCACCGAGGTTTCTGGCAGCGGTGATCGCCTTACCGATTCTGGCGACGATTTTTTCGGCGGTCGGTGTGTTGGGCGGTTATCTGGTCGGCGTTGAAATGATTGGCATCGATGCCGGTGCGTTCTGGTCGCAAACACAAAATGGCGTCGACGTATTCCGCGACCTTGGTTACGGCGTCATCAAGACAATCGTGTTTGGATTTATTTGTGCATTTATTGCGGTCTTTGTAGGCTATGAGGCGAATCCGACGCCCGAAGGGGTGTCGCGCGCAACCACCACCACCGTTGTCGCCTCGTCGCTGTCGGTGCTGGCGTTTGATTTTATGTTGACCGCACTGATGTTCACCAACTGATATCGAAAGTAGAAAGTCATGAATCGAAAGTCTGTTGATCTGGCGGTTGGCTTGTTCGTAGCACTGGGCTTGCTCGCGCTGTTGTTCCTGGCCTTGAAGGCTGCTAATTTGCTGTCGTTTTCAACCAGCGCGACCTACCCCCTGTCGGCCAAGTTCGACAATGTCGGCGGCTTGAAGGCACGCGCGCCGGTCAAGAGCGCCGGGGTTGTGGTGGGGCGAGTCAGCGAAGTGCGCTTTGATAACAAAAATTTTCAGGCTCAGATCGTTCTGGCGATGGATGAGCGCTATCTGTTTCCGAAGGACACTTCAGCCAAGATTTTGACCTCAGGCTTGCTCGGCGAGTTGTATATAGGCCTGGAAGCGGGCGGCGACACCGCCAATTTTGCGGCCGGCGACACCATCAAAATGACGCAATCGGCAGTGGTACTTGAAAATCTGATTGGCCAGTTCCTGTATGGTAAGGCGGCCGAGGGCAAGCCTGCCGAGGGCAAATCAAGCGACGTAAATTCCGTGGAGAAAAAATGAATTTGATCTGGTCCTGGTTGATTCCCCGTCTGTCCCATCGTCTGTCCCATCGTCTGCCTGCGCGTCGGTCTGCACGTCTATCTTCGCGCCAGCCGCTGCGTCGCTTCGCCGTGGCGAGTTGGTTGTTGCCGCTCGTCGTGTTGGCTTCGGGTTGCGCCGCCCTGCCGACGGGCAGCAATCGGGTTGCGCATGATCCTTTGGAGCCCATGAATCGCGCGATTTTTGCAGTGAACGACACAATCGATGCGGCGTTTATCAAGCCGGTTGCCCGGGTTTATGCCGAGCACGTGCACGAAGGAATTCGTGAAGTCTTCAGCAATATGTTCGGTAATGTCGCCGATGTCTGGACGGCGGTGAATCAACTGCTACAGGGCAAACCGGTCGAGGCCCTCGGCGATCTATCGCGTTTTGTCATTAACTCCACCTTGGGATTTTTTGGCGTTGCCGATGTCGCGACCAGCTTTGGTTTTGAGAAACATCGCGAGGATTTCGGGCAGACGCTGGGGGTTTGGGGCCTGGGCAGTGGCCCCTACCTGGTGTTACCGTTCTTCGGGCCGTCCTCACTGCGCGACAGTGCGGCCTTTCCACTCGATTTTTCAACCGATCCGATTCCCAAGATCAGCGATATCGCCATCCGCAACAGCAGCAGTGTGGTTCGGCTGATCGATACCCGCGCCAAGCTGCTGCCGGCTGATAAGCTCTTAGAAGGCGGCGCGCTCGATAAATACAGTTTTATCCGCGACGGTTATTTGCAGCGCCGCAGAAATCTGGTCTACGACGGCAATCCGCCGGAACCGAAAGATTAAGGCTGCGCCAGTCTCGGCTTGTAAGCCCCTGGTTGCAAGTCTCTATGTGTCAGCCCCTGGCTGGTTGATGCGTTAATTCGAACGGTGGTCTGGCCCGGTGGCGGATCACGCTGCTCAGATAGGATAAGCAAAAATGTTGATGAATACGGGTTTTGAGTTTATTCGCACGAATTTGGTTCGACTCGCCGGCTCGCTGGCGCTGAGTCTACCGCTCGCGCTCGGCACCGCGCTGGCCCAAAGCACGGTACCGGCCGATGAGTTCATCAAGGCGATCAGCACCGATGCGATCGACAAGATCAGCAAGGATAAGGACATTCAGGCCGGCGATATCAAGCGCCTGTCCGATCTGGTTGATACGACCATCATGCCCAATGTAAATTTTGAGCGCATGACGGCTCTGGCCGTCGGCCGCAGTTGGCGTCAAGCGACGCCGGAGCAGCAAAAGCGCTTGATGTCCGAATTCCGGATCTTGCTGTTGCGCACCTACGCGGGCGCTTTGTCAGCGGTCAAGGATCAATCGGTGCGCATGAAGCCGTTTCGCTCAGACGCCGCTGAGACCGACGTGGTGGTCCGCACCGAGGTCGTGCCGAAGCGCGGTGATGCCATCCAGCTCGATTACCGCGTCGAGAAAGCCGGCAGTACCTGGAAAATTTATGACCTTAATGTGCTTGGCGTCTGGTTGGTCGAGACCTATCGCAATCAGTTTGCGCAAGAGGTCAGCAACAAGGGTATTGATGGGCTGATCCAAAGCCTGTCTGAAAAGAACAAATCGTTCGCCAGCGACAAAAAGAGCTGAGCATGACGTCGGAACAAGTGCTGGCATTGCCCGTCGCCGTGACCGCGAGCAATGCTTCTGCCCTGCTAGAGCAATACCAGTCAGCGTTATCTGGCGCGGACTCGCTGGTGCTGGATGGCAGCGCGCTGACCAGCTTCGATTCTTCAGCGCTGGCGCTATTGCTGGCGCTGCGACGGCGGGCGCAGGTTGCCGGAAAAACTCTGGTCAGCCGCAACCTGTCGCCGAATGTGCGTAAACTGGCGATCCTTTACGGGGTTGAGAGCCTCGTGTAGTGTTCACAGGCCCTATTACAAGGTTAGTGTGCCGGTCGCAATAGACGTTCAATCCGTAGTCAAGCGCTACGGCAAATTCGAAGCCCTGAAGGGTGTTTCCCTGCAAATTCAGCAGGGCGAATTCTTTGGTTTACTGGGCCCCAACGGTGCCGGCAAAACCTCACTCATTTCGGTCATGGCCGGTTTGTCGCGGGCCAGCAGCGGCCGGGTGTCGGTCCTCGGCTTCGACGTGGTCGAGCAATTCCGCGACGCCCGACGCTCATTGGGCGTGGTACCGCAGGAACTGGTGTTCGATCCCTTTTTCAGCGTTCGAGAGTGCTTGCGACTGACTTCCGGCTATTACGGTCTGCGCAACAACGACGCCTGGATCGACGAGTTACTGGCCAATCTTGAACTAACTGAAAAAGCCGACTCAAACATGCGTGCTTTGTCGGGCGGCATGAAGCGGCGCGTACTGATCGCCCAGGCGCTGGTTCATCGGCCGCCGGTGATCGTTCTCGACGAGCCAACTGCCGGCGTCGATGTTGAATTGCGGCAAACGCTGTGGCGCTTCATTCGGCGCTTGAACGCCCAGGGCCACACCATTGTGCTGACCACCCATTATCTGGAGGAAGCCCAGGAGTTGTGCCAGCGTATTGCCATGCTCAAGGGCGGCAAGGTGGTTGCAATGGATGACACCAGCAAGCTGCTGAAGCGCTTCGCTGGCGGGCGATTGACCCTCAAATTGTCCGGCGTCGATCTGCCGGCCGGACTGGCGACGCGCCTCACCGATCCGGATGTCCAGAATCAGCGTCGTTATGTGTTGCGCGTCGATCAGTACGACGAGGTTGAACAGATACTGGCTGAGGTCCGGCTGGCGGGCGCGCGAATTGAAGAGATGGAGTTTGCCCATGCCGACCTCGAAGATGTCTTCGTGCGCATCATGGCTGACCAACACTGATATGAGTCGAATCGGTTCCGGATTCACGACGCTGTTGCGCAAGGAGGTGGCGCGATTTGGCAAAGTGATTGTTCAAACCGTCGGCGCACCGGTGTTGACCGCAGCGCTTTACCTGTTTGTGTTCGCTCAGGCCTTTGAAGGCCGCGTCATGGTGTTCGAGAAAATCCCCTACTCGGCTTTTCTGGTGCCAGGCCTGGTCATGATGTCGGTGCTGCAAAACGCCTTCGCCAATGCCTCTTCGTCGCTGATCCAGAGCAAGGTAACCGGCAATATTGTCTTTGTCCTTTTGCCCCCCTTGTCACACTGGGAACTGTTTGGTGCCTACGTACTGGCGGCGATGATCCGTGGTGTGGTGGTGGGCCTTGGCGTATTCCTGGTCACGGTCTGGTTCGTGCCCATGAGCTTCGCCGCGCCGCTGTGGATTATTGCCTTCGCCGTCCTCGGCAGTGCACTGTTGGGAACCTTAGGCCTGGTGGCTGGAATTTGGGCCGAAAAATTTGATCAGATTGCGGCTTTTCAGAATTTCGTCATCATGCCGGCAACGTTTCTGGCCGGCGTTTTTTATTCAATCCATTCGCTGCCACCGTTCTGGCAAAAGGTCTCGCACCTGAACCCGTTCTTCTACATGGTCGATGGCTTTCGCTACGGTTTTTTCGGTGCCTCGGATGTCTCGCCGTGGATCAGCCTTTCGATTGTGCTGGTGGCCCTCGTCATTTGTGTTGCAATAGGGTTGCAGATGTTACGCAGCGGCTACAAGTTGCGTCATTAGTTTGGTGCTGGTCCGGAGGCTAGCTTGAAACACCACACTTGGCGCATTGCCACCCAATTGCCATTTCTTTGTGCCGCCCAAGCGGTAATAATTCAGATGCACTGAGCCACAGAATGTCCTGA
>JANORY010000374.1:0-14449 GCA_031415535.1 Burkholderiales bacterium
GCGAATGCTGGACGGCAATACGCAACACCTTGCGGTTCGCGCTCAGGGCCTGGCGCAGGTCCTGCCGGGTCTTCAGCAGGGATCTGGTGGCTTTTTGTGCGGCTGTGTGAAACTGCGCTCCGGCGGGTGTCAAGCGTGTCGGATAGGACGAGCGGTCAATCAACGCGACCCCAACCCATTGCTCCAGCGACTTGATGCGTCGGCTGAACGCCGACTGGGTCACATTACGCTCGCTTGCGGACTGCGAAAAATTGCCGGTACGGGCAACGCTCAGGAAGTCTTCCAGCCACTTGGCGTCCATTCGTGTTCCTCCATTTCCGCAACAACACATCGAGTCCGTTTGAGCGCTGCCGCTGCGCGCCCCTTCATTGCCCGCGTCGGTTAATTGCCCTCGTCGAGTCCGAGACCTTGCCGCGCCCATCGGGCTGACGCGTCGTGACCGGTAACGGTTTTGGCAATTCGCGCGCGCGTCATCTCCACTACCCCGAGCTGTTCGGCGGCAGCAAGCGCGTAATCACGGGCACTGCGAACATCGGCGAGCGTTAACTCGTAGCCCTCGCCTGCGGCCATCCATCGCAGCGCACTCATGGCCACCTCAAGGGCGAAGGCCGGTCGGCTGGCCACGTGGTCACGTGCAGCCCGATTCAGCGTCTTCGGGTCTATCGGCGAACGCTGCGCCAGCGCAAGCGCCAGATCGTATTGTTTGAGCGTTTTGGCGGTCGCAAACCACTTTCCCTCAGCACCCGGCGTCGATGCGATCAAGTCCTCAAGAATGCGAGCCGGATTAATGCTCGGGTAACGCTTGGCAATCGCCCGGTAGGTGGCAACATTCGTGTTCGCGATCGTCGCCTCGACGCCATACCGCATATACGCCTCATCAATTCGACCGGCATCCAGCAGCAATTGCTCGGCTACGCCCGACAGAGCGGCATCTGGCGCGTAGGGACTGCGCAGGCCTTCGATCAAATTGATCGCGCCCTCCACGTTGCCACGCGCGGCTAGCGCCTTGGCCGCCCATTGCTGGTCATGCCAATACGGTTTGGGGTCGAGTGCCAAGGTAGCTATCAACTCGTCGAAGCGACCACAATGAAACAGCGCGCTGTAACACGGCGTACCGGCCTTGGTGTAGGCATAGACCCCGTTCCGGCGTTCCGCAAAGACCCGCTGCAGCAGCGGCAAAAGCTGGTCCGCCCAGTACGAAGCCAGGCTGGGCTCCGCACACAGCACGCCCCAGTGCTCCCCCAAGGATTCAATGTAAGGCGGATCGTCATCCTGAAAGGCCTCGAACAGTCGCTCCAGCCAAAGGCACCGCGACGAAAACGAGCCCGAAAAGCCCAAGGATGGGCACTTGCCATGTTCTGTCCAAGCCTTTAGGGTGGCCTTGAAAAATTGCGCCGCAAGTCGTCGTGCTGTTCGGCGACAAAGCTTAACATCGCGTTGACTTCACGTGCTTCAAGTGCGCTCAATTCATCGCGCGGTTGCTCCATCGCCTTGCAGTCGCGCAGAAATGACGTGAAGCGCACATTAGCCAACGCTGACGGATCGCTGAAGACTATAAGAAGATTACGTTCACCCTGTGCTTTCGGCTCATCGGGATACGGATTGTCAATGAACCAGGTGGCGACCTGGGCGCGGTCCTTTAGCTCGGACAGCAAGGCTTGACTGCGCAGAGATTCGTAGTCCCGAATGCGACGCTGCAATTCGTCCAGCAACTGCTCGTGGCCGCTTGCGTCAATGCGCTGGTCCCAGCGCGACATACCGTCCGGGGTCTTCTTGCCATGATCTGGCCCGGCAACATATCGATGCGGCACTAGCCGCTTGACCTCGTCAATGCCCGCCAACTCAGCCGCGCCGTAGGCATACCAGGCCGCCATACTCAGGTTCAGGTAGGTCAATTGTCCGTCGGTCAAGCAGCGCGCCCACGTGCCGTGCAGATCACCGGCGTAGGGCCGCTTAACATGACCCGGAAAATCACGTGCCCGAGCCTCCTCCTGAAAGGCGTGATCGTCTTCGTCGTAGGCCAGCAAGGTTGCGAAGTCCAGGAGTGAGTGCCCTTGCGCAAAATGCTCATTGAGCGAGAAGCTGTCTTCGCCGATGCCAACCAGAGGTTGCAGCCAGTGGTTGATCTGGTGTTGAACAGCGAGCGATACCCGGCTATTGGACTCGAGCTTCGCGGTCGCCACCGGTCGGCGATGACCGTGTGCACGCAGCAGCGCAACGATCAATGCTTCGCGATCGGCATCGGGCAGCTCGATGCGATAGCGCAGTTGTTGGTCAGGTGGCCAGCCGAAGTAGTCGGGCTGAACCTTGATCAACGCGCGACGAAGTTCGGGTGGCCACGTGTTCGGTGCATCGCTGAGGACACTTCCACTCATCAGCGCCGCCCGGCACCACGACGGCGCCCCACTGGCTCAACAAACGTATTCATCAACTCGAACATGTCATCCATGTCTTCGTCTGGGTCCTCCAGCCGATATTCCTTGAGAATCGCGCGAAGGATCGCGGGGTCACGGAACGCCACCAAATCGCCCTGCAATGCGCGAATCCGGACCTTGAGATTCGCAAGGTCAATGCTTAATTCTCGATCGACCTTGGCCGGCGTCAAGGCCGATCCCCGGGGCGGTAAATATCCGAAGTTGTCGGCAAAATGCGCAAGCTCTCGCTCGAGCCCCGCCAATTGCTCGCGCAGAATCTCGATATAGTGCGCCAGCCGCGCGGGCGGCACTGTCGAAAGGTGATTGGCGTCAATCTGCTCGATCTCAATTTGCAGCCCTAAAAGCGTCAAGAGTTCTTTTTTGTCATAGGCTTGATTGACCCGCTGCATTAGAGTGGTTTTGCGCGCCCGTTCTTGCGCATCCGGCTCGCGATCCGGGTGCAGCGCACTGACGAGCTTACGATAGACATCGCGCAAAGATTGGCCGATTTCCTGACTCGCCTGTTCTCGCCGTATTCGAGCGGCGTCGATCTTCGCCGCGCTCGCTTTGGACCGATTGGACGCGCGCGCGTTCAGCCATGCCTGCTCCTTCTGCTTCTCCTGCGCACGTTGCTGCGCCGCGTGCTCACGGATCTGATCCTGCGCGTTTTCAAACAATTCATCGGCGCTGGTGGCGCCGTGATCGGGTCCAACGTCGACACCAAAAACATCGCTGAGCATCGCCTCGGCCATTTCGATATCGAGCTGTCGATTCTCAGCATGCGAGATTTCGTTGTATTTGTCGTACAGGTCAACCAGCGCCTTGTCGGCCTCGTTGTCGTGGTCGCCCTCCATTAGTTCGTCGAGCAAATGGCGAAGCTTTTGAACAAGCTTTTCGCGTTGCGCGCGCTTTAGCCGACGAGCGGGTGCTGAGTCGCTCAGAAGTCGGTCGATGAGCTCCACCATCTGCCGTTGGCCGCTGCGCAGCTCCGTCTGCAAGGGCACAAGTTCACCCGCCAACCGTTGATTAAAGCGTGGCTGATAGTCCTGCCACTCTTTGAGTTGGTCACGTTTGACACCGATCTTGGCAACCAACTTTTGGAACGTCTCGTGTGCCTTGGAGACCGGCTGGCTTTGTACGAGTACTTTGATCAGGGATGAGCCTTGCCCTTGGTCGACAACCGACTCGAACTTCGATGCTGGCTTTGATCGATTTCGCGCGCGCATCGGCTAAACCAACTCAAGCATCCGCACCACTACCGGCGCACTCTGCACGAATAGCAATCTGCATGAACAGCACTCCGCACGTACACATCGGCGCTGTTCAACGATTCGGCACCAACGCCATCGACCTGACCTCGCCAAACTCACGCTTGAGCTTGACCCAGCTCTCGCCGCCGTCAACACTGCGGAACAACTGGCCGAGGTTGGTCGCGACAAAAACGATCGAGGGATCGGTCGCGGATGAACTGACGCACCAGGGCGTGCTGTTCGTTTCGCCCGGCAAGCGCACATCCTGCCAGGTCTTGCCGAGGTCACGAGAGCGCAGCAGGCGGCCGGTCGACCCGGGCGGGCCATCGCCGTTGGTCAGGAACACTGTGTTATTGCTATCGGTGTGCGTCGCTAACGTGCGGGTGTATTGCCACGGAGAGTCGAGTTTCTGATGGGTCCAGCTCTCGCCACCATCAACACTGCGATGCAAGCCCATATTGGTGGCAGCGAGCATGACGGTCGCGCCGTTCCTGAGTACCGCAATGCTGTGAACATCGCCCGATACCAGGCCGCGATCGTGACGCGTCCAGGTTTCACCACCATCGCGGCTGCGATGCACGGCGTCAATTTCGACACTCGCCCACAAAGTGCCTCTCACGACCGGGTCAAACAAGACCTGCGTGACGCGCGGCGCGCCCACGAAGGGACACTGTTCGGCCATCGCCACCTTGAGTTTGCTCCATGATTGGCCGGCATCATCAGAACGATACAACGCCGCCGGATGAGTGCCCGCCACAATCACATCGGCGTTGTGCGGATCCTGTGCCAGCGCCCAAGTGCAGTCGCCATCGAACGGGGCCGACAGATGCGACCAGTTTCGGCTCGCTTCCGACCAGCGATAGACTCCGAAGTCGGTGCCGGCCAGAACTTCGCCGGGACGCTGCGGATGGGTCGACAGTGCCCAGACCCGCGCCTCCAGATACAGCCCGGTTTCACTATACGGTCGCTCCCAGGTGTCACCGAGATCGCGGCTGAACCAGACCGACATGCCGGCAGTGCCGACGCAAAGCGTGTGAGCGGTCATAGGGACCTCCAGGGTGTGTACGACTTGATATTATGATCTGATCCTGGTATCCGCGCCGGCGATGAGAACCACTTGGCCGTTCATGGATGCGCCGCCGAATGAAGTGCGCGCTTGGGCAACGCGAGGATCAGGACGCCGGCCATGATGCTCATGCCAGCCACAAAGAGAAACGCACCATCATAGTTCCCAACCGTGTCGTGGTAATGCGCCACCGCCAGCGGGCCACCGGCACCGAGGATCAACGCAAAGGGCAATGCGGCGCTGCGCACCGCACCCAGATAGCGGCGACCGAAATATGATGCCCAGATGACTTCCTGCATCGGGATGGTACCGCCCCATCCCACACCCAGCAACAGGAACGCAACATATTCCCAGATTTCAGATCGGGCTTGCACGCTGAACACAATCATGATCAGGGCCGCCCCTGAGAGCGCGACGCTGAACGCGGCCAGCGGTTGCGGATTCATCCGATCGATCAGCCAGCCCCACACCGGTTTGGTCAGAAGGGCCGGCACCGAAGCGATGGTAATCATCAGCGCGGCCGTGGCACGCGAATAACCGGCGTCGGTCATGAACGGAATCGTCTGGAACAACACCACCGGAATCAACACCTGGAACATGCTGAAGGCGAACACCAGCAGGTAAAAGGTCGGCATGCGCAGCGCCTGCTGGCGAGTCAAGGATGCGTCAAAATCGGCCTGCGCCCGTGCACCGCCACCGGCCGCCAGTTGCGCTCGGGTTTTGCCGTCGGGGTAGAGGCCGTGATCTTCCGGTGCGCGGCGCATCATCGAGGCGGCCGGCAACGTGAGCAACACGGTAGCCGCTGCCATGGCCTGCCAACCGGTACGCCAGCCGAAAGTATCGATGACCCAGGTGACCGCCGGCGTGACGCCGATTCCGGCAAACGAAACACCCATCGACGACCAGGCGATGGCCTGCCCGCGATTTTCGACGAACCACTTCGATAGCGTGACGTTGACCACCAGGCTGCCGATCAACGCAGCACCCATCGTCAGTATTACGCCATTCAGCAAGACCCATTGCCACCAGGCATGAACCAAGGACAGCGCGAACAGAGCGATGGTCAGTACTGACAGGCCGAATAACATGAAGGGTCTGGCACCACGCCGATCGACCTGACTGCCGACGTAAAACCCGGTGAACGCTATGACGAATTGGCCAAGACTTCGCGGCAGGATGAACTCGGCACGCGACCAGCCGAGTTCGGTTGTCATCGGCAACATGAAGGCACCGATGGCGTAATTCATTGCCCCTACCGATACGAACTGGGTGACGAAGCCTGCGAGAACCAGCCAGTTACCGTAGTAAATAGCGGGCTCAGAAATATGGCGTTTGGAAATACGGCGCTCAGACGGCATCATCGATCAGCGTTTTGACGCTCATCCCCTGCACAGTCAAGTTGGCCGCATCTTCCATCCTGGCGATGATGGCATCGACCGACTCGGGAAGTGGTAAGGCTCCGGGTCCCAGAAAACCCTCTTCGCCGACCCTGCGAACCGTAGCCAGCACACTGCTGATCGGGATCGTAGCCAGATCGCGGCCGGGCAAATAACCTGGCGGGTCATCGCTGGTTTGCTTTAACAGTTCGGCTTGCTGCAAGGCCTTCAAGACGGCGTCAATTACGTGGGTTGGTACCGCTATTTGATTGGCCAGTTGATTCAAGGTCCACGGTGTACGACCGTTGACAAAGCTCGAACCTATCTGCGTGAAGATCGCCAGCGCAAGGCGCTCGCGCATTCGGTTGCTGAGCCCTGATTCACCGGGTACAACATAGAGTTGTTCGGGATGCTGTAGATAAAACGCGACATTGACGCCGAACAGCAAAATCAGCCAACTTGCATAGATCCATATGACGAACAGAATCAGAACCGCAAAACTGGAGTAGATCGCCGAATACTGGGTGGACGATGCGACGCACAATGCGAACGCCCAACCCGCCGATTGCCACAGGATGCCCGCGATCGTGCCAGCAACGAGCGCTGGCACCAGTCGCACGCGGGTGTTCGGCACGAAGCGAAAGAAGAACGTGAACGCAGCGATCACCAACAGATAGGGCATCAGGCGGCTGGCCATCAGAAATAACGTCCCCAAGGGCTCGACCGACCGGATCGCCTGCACCACATCCGAATTCATCACCGTTGCGGTGATGCCAAGCGCCGAGAAGATCAACAGCGGTCCGACCAGCAGCGTGCTCAGGTAGCGACTGAAGCGCTCCCCCATGTGACGCAATTGCGTGATGCGCCAGATCGAATTGAATGACTCTTCGATCTTCTGCAGCATCGACACCACGGTGTACACCAGTAGCGCCAGGCCCACCGCACCGAGCACTCCGACGTTCATGTTCTCGATAAAACCGACAATCCGACCGCTGATTTCCTGGCCCTGAGTACCCAACGGTGCGAGTAGATTGCGCAGCAAGGGCTCAACCTGATTGTGCACGCCGAACGCCTTCAGAACCGACACACTGACCGCCAGAAGTGGCACCATCGATAACAGGGTGGTATAGACCAGGCTCATCGCCCAGAGCGTCAGGCGGCCGTTGAACAGATCGCGGAACAGGACGATCACGGTACGCGCAAAGCGCATCGCCATGATCTTCCAGCCTGGCAAACTAGTGAGGTCTGGCAGCCAGATCGCGCGCTCGATCCGCTTTAACCAACTGGGAGGATGATCGATAGCAACTGAAGGTTCCAACGGTGACACGGCTCTGAGCATCATTCTGCGATTGATTCACAAGGAAGGATTCTAACCTTGGCATCCGATGCTGAACTTGCACGCGTTGTGTACCACCCACGTCTAGCCGAGTGGCGCTCCGCTAATATGTGCTGCACCATTAGCTGCACCATTAAAGCGAGGAGACCTCCATGAAAGCCGCCGTTCTGCATGTTGCCGGAAAACCTTTATCGATCGAGAACATAAGCATTCAAAAGCCGCAACGTCGCGAAGTGCTCGTACGCACCGTGGCCGCAGGCCTGTGCCACAGCGATCTGCATTTCATCGAAGGCCTCTACCCTGCCCCGCTGCCGGCCGTGCTTGGGCACGAAGCGGCCGGTATCGTCGAGCAGGTCGGTGAAGATGTCACCTATCTGAAACCGGGCGATCACGTCATCAGTTGTCTATCGGTCTTTTGCGGGCACTGCGAATATTGCCTGGGCGGCAAGCCCTCTATTTGCTCGAACACTGAAGTAAAGATGCCAGCCGGCGTCTCAAAGCGACTGAGCCTGAACGGCAAGCCGCTCGCGCAAATGTTCAATCTGTCATCGTTTGCCGAACAGATGATCGTGCACGAGAACGCTCTGGTCAAAATCGATGACGACATGCCGCTTGATCTTGCCGCATTGATCGGGGCCCGGGCAAATTCGAAATCTCCAAACGATTTGGTGCCACTGACACGCTCGACGCCTCGCAAGGTGACGTGGTCGCGAAGATTCTCGAGATGACCGGTGGTGGCGTGCACTATTCCTTCGAATGTGTCGGCTTGAAATTAACAGCCGAACAATCCTTCGCCTGCCTGCGCCCCGGCGCACTGGCAACCGTCATCGGCATGATTCCGTTCGGTACCAAAATTGAATTGCATGGCTTTGATCTGTTGCGTGAGCGGCGCATTCAAGGTTCCGCCATGGGGTCAAATCGATTTCGTACGGATATGCCCAGACTCATTGACTTTTATCGTCAAGGACGCCTGCATCTGAACGAAATGATCTCCGCGCGAATCAGTCTGAACGAGATCAACGAAGGCTTCGCGGCGATGAAAAAGGGCGGGATTGCGCGCAGCGTCATCATGTTCGATCAGTAGCAAAACTGCCAGCCGGCGCTGCAACCCGCCTCGCGGTCCTCATCTGAACCGTCATCTCAGCCCTTAACGTAAATGACTTGTTTGAGCGTGTGCACGACCTCTACCAAGTCGTGCTGCGCATGCATCACCGCATCGATATCCTTAGAAGCCGCTGGCGTTTCATCGATGACGTCCTTGTCCTTGCGGCACTCCACCCCTTCGGTCGCTGCGCGATGTTCGGCCAAGGTAAAGCGCCGCTTCGCGTCTGCGCGACTCATCGCGCGGCCGGCGCCGTGCGAGCAACTCTCGAAACTCTCCGGGTTGCCTTTGCCGCGTACGATATAGCTGCGCGCGCCCATGCTGCCCGGAATGATGCCCAACTCACCGGCCTTCGCGCTGACGGCGCCTTTGCGGGTAACATAAACATCGCTGCCAAAGTGATGTTCCTGTTGCACGTAGTTGTGATGACAATTCACTGCTTCAATATGGCTCTGGAAGTTCTTGTGCAGCATCGACTTGGACGCTTCGATGACACGCCGCATCATCACCTCACGGTTCAAGGACGCGTAGCGTTGTGCCCAACTCACCGCACGCTCGATCACCGAGCGTAACGGCGCCAAGTTATCGGGAAGGTCCTCGGCACGCAGTGAGGTTTTGGCAGCCATCATTCCGCAGCCAATATCGACGCCAACGGCTGCCGGAATAATAGCCTTGGTGGTCGCAATCACCGATCCGATCGTCGCGCCAATACCGAAATGCACATCGGGCATCGCCGCAACATGTTTGAACACAATGGGCAGGCGCGCAACGTTGACCAATTGCCGCTTTGCCGCGTCTTCGACCGGTACACCGCGTGTCCACATCTTGAGGGGCACACCGCCGGGTACGTCTTCGTGAACGTAGGTTTGTTCCATTGAACTATCCTGAATGGGAATTGCTGGAGCAGTGATGAGCGCCTCAAACGCCCCAATCCGCCAGAATTTCTTGTGAGTGCTGCCCAGCCTGCGGCGGCGGCCGCCGTAAGGTCCCCGGCGTGCGACTAAACCTCGGTGCCGGTGCTGCTTGCAAAGCCTGATCAAATTCTGTGAACACACCGCGCGCCACATTGTGCGGATGTTTTGGTGCCTCATCCATGCTCAGCACTGGCGAGAAACAGGCATCGCGATTTTGCATGACCCGCTCCCACTCGTCGCGTGTTCGAGTGCGGAACACGGTGGCAAAGCGCGCCCGCGTCGCCGGCCAGGCAGCGCGATCGTTCTGTTCTGGCAGCACTTCGCCGGCCAAACCCATGGCGTCCAACAATGCCTGATAGAAGCGCGCTTCAATCGCACCGACCGCAATGTACTTGCCGTCGCTGGTTTCGTAGGTTCGATAGAACGGCGCGCCGCCATCGACAATGTTCGATTCGCGCTCTGCTGACCAATTGCCCAATTGATTAAACGCGTAGAACGCCGACATCAGGCTGGCCACGCCGTCGATCATCGCCGCGTCGACCACCTGTCCCTGCTGCGATACTCGCGCCTCGGTCAGCGCCGCGAGCAGGCCGAAGGCAAGGTACATCGCACCACCGCCCAAATCTGCGCCCAGATTCAGCGGCGGGCTCGGCGGCTGGTCATTCTGGCCGATGCAATGTAGCGCGCCGGTCAGCGCCAGATAGTTGATGTCGTGTCCCACGACCTGCGCCATCGGTCCGGTCTGACCCCAGCCGGTCATACGACCGTAGACCAACCGCGGGTTCGCGTGCAAGCAGGGGTCGGGGCCTAAGCCCAATCGTTCGGCGACCCCAGGGCGAAAGCCCTCGATGAAGATGTCGGCTTTAGCGACCAGGCGCAAGGTAGTCGCGGTGGCCACCGGATCTTTGAGATCGAGCGCAATCGAGCGCTTGTTGCGATTGTAGAAATCGAATCTCGACGGCACCTGTACGCCCTGGTCGGTCGCGTTGATTCGATCCACGCGCACCACGTCAGCGCCCATGTCGGCCAGCAGCGCGCCGCAAAAGGGTGCCGGGCCGATTGCGCCCAGCTCAAGTACGCGCACACCCTGCAAGGGGCCATCCGTGTTGGTTTGGCTCATGTCGTGTGGCTCATGTTGTGCGCCTCAGTTCCCAATCATTCAAGGGTTGATCAACTGCGCGCCGCGTTGTGCGTAAGCCAGCGCCAGCTTACGGCCCACTTGCGTCGAGTCCGGCAAAACCGAGTTGCCTTGCAGACCGCGAACGGCAACGCCGGCGCTGCCAACCGCGCCGCGAAACATGGCAAAGGCCTGGTGAAAGCGCGTCATGCGCTCGTTCGATTTGGCGTAACGATAGTACTGTTCGAGGTAAGCGTCTTCATCGGGAATGCCCAACTCGGCGATCGGTAGACCCAGCAGCCCGCCGTTTTCGTCGGGCGCCATGCGCCAGGCTTGGCTATTGAAGGCGACGTCGACCAACGGGTGACCTAGGGTTGATAGTTCCCAATCAAGCACACCGATGACCTTGGACTCGTGGGCATCGAACATCAGATTGCCGATTCGAAAATCGCCGTGACATAAGGCCAGCGTCTCACTATTTGGCAGGTGCGCACCGAGCCAGAGGATTAAGTGATCCAGATCGGGGTTGTCGTCGCTGCCGTTGCGATACTGCTGCCACAGTTGAGACCAACGGCCGAGCTGTCGCGCAAAATAATTGCCGGGGCGGCCGTAGTCGGCAAGTCCCAGCCGTGCAAAGTCCAGGCGGTGCAGCTTGGCCATGGTTTGCGCCATCGCGTCGAACAGCGCGCATCGTTCGCTGGGCAGTAAACCGGGGGTGGCGTAGTGGTGAAATACCCGACCTTGCAGATGCTCCATCAGGTAGAAGGGCGTCCCCACGATCCCTCGATCGTCGCAGTACAAATAGACGCGAGGCACCGGCACCGGCGAATCGCGCAAGGCACCAAGCACCCGATACTCGCGATCGATGGCATGTGCCGAGGGTACCAGTACCGAGCTCGGTTGCTTGCGCAGTACCATCGAGCGATTCTCATAGCGCACGACATAAGTCGGATTCGACATACCGCCTTCGGTACGCGCGACGCTCAGTTCACCCTTGAGGTCGTCAAAGCGCGAACGAATGAATGCGTCAAGTCGCGAAAGGTCGAGCTCAGGACTCTGGTTTTCTGACACGGCAACGCTACGAATTCGCTTGTTTGCCCGAGAAGCCAAACAAATGCTGAGCCACTCGGCGCATCTGAATTTCTTCGGCACCTTCAGTGATCCGGTAACGTCGATGATGTCGGTAGATATGCTCAAACGGCAGGGCGCGGGTGTAGCCGATACCGCCGTGCACCTGCATCGCCCGATCGGAGGCTTCGCAGGCCAGTCGATTGGCTCGGAAGTTGCAGATTGATACCAAGTCGCTGATACCCAAGGCGTCCTGACGGTCCATCTGCCAGGCGACCTTGAAAATGAAGTTGCGCAGCATCTCGCATTCGGCGTATAGCTCGACCAAAGGGAACTGTATGCCTTGATGGCGCGATAAGGGCTGACCGAAAACGATGCGCGACTTGGCGTACTTCGCGGCCTCCTGAATGCAGTAGCGCGCAGCGCCGACGCTGGCCGCCGCCTGGCGAATCCGGTTTTCGTGCACGAAGCGCTGCACCACTGTCAGACCCTGGCCTTCGCCGTGCAGAATTGCGCCGTCGGGCACCACTACATCCTTTAGCTCGACCTCGGCGTGGTCGCTGGGCATGTTGAAGGTCCAGTGGTTATAGAGAATCTTCAAGCCAGGCGAAGCGGTGGGGACGATGAACGCGGTGATGCCGAGCGCATCGCCGGGATTTCCCGAGGTGCGCGCAAACACCAGGTCGGCGTGGGCACGCTGAATCTGGCTATTAAATCGCTTGGTGCCGTTGATGACCCAGTCGTTGCCTGACTTCACTGCGGTGGTTTCCAACCAGGTGGCATCGCTGCCGTGATTGGGTTCGGTCAGACCAAAGCACAGATGCCGGTCCCGATTGATGATGCCCTCAATATAAAGCTTTTGTTCAGGTGTGCCATAGGCATTGAGAATGGGAATCAGCGGGTAGTTGCCGACGATCGACGATTCGTCTTGCAGGTCATTGTGCAGACCCAGGCCGCGCGCGGCCAGATGTTCACGCACGGCAGCGATCATCAAGTTCGAGGCCGCCTTACCACCGCATGCGTGCGGTAGACCCAAGCGCAAATGGCCGGCTTTGTCGGCCAACTGTTCCATCTGGCCGAGCAGCGCGTGCCACTCATCGCGCGGAAATCCATCATTGTCCCAGTTGGTTCTCGCGTTCTCGCGCCGGTGGTCGAAAAACTGCATGTTCTCGCGCTCGAGCGGCTCGATCGTCGATTCGATAAATGCGTCGAGTTCCGCCAGCTTGGCGGTGATGTCGGCGGGTAGTTGGAAATCCACAGGTACTCCCTGGTTCTTGAATGCACAGCCGCAAGATCAGTATACACATGCTTATGGTGCACCAGCGCACGATCGGATAATATGCCTTCTCGCAGAACAGCAAACATAACAAGCGAGGAGAACCCAAGTGAAAGCGGCTGTACTCGAACATCGCGGACCCGGTGGATTTCAATTGCGTGATTTTCCGCGGCCGCAGCGCTTGGCCGGTGAATCGATTCTGCGCGTTCGCGCCGCAGCGCTGAACCGGGTCGATCTGTACATGCGCGATGTCGGCGTCGGCATCACCCACACCCTGCCGCAGGTGCTCGGTGTCGAAGCCGCTGGCGAGATCGTCGAGACCGACCCCGAGAGCGGTTTGGTGGTGGGCGGCTTGGCGGTTTTGTACACAGTCGGCTTCTGCGGGGTATGCCGCTACTGCATCGCAGGCGATCAGCCCTTGTGCGTTCGAGCCCAAATCGTAGGTGAACATCGGCATGGCAGCTTCGCCGAGTATGTGGCGATGCCGTCCAAGTGTTTCATGCCCTTGCCTCAGGGCACCAATTTGGTCGAAGCGTCGACCTTGATGAGCACGTACAACACGGCTTGGCGAATGCTGTTCGGAAAGCGCGCGCTGCGCCCCGGAGAATGTGTGTTAATCCCAGGCATCGGCGGCGGGGTTGCGGTGGCTGGTTTGCTGTTGGCACGCTACGCCGGGGCTCGTGTCATTGTTACCTCGTCGAGCGATGAAAAGTTGGCCCGCGCCGCTGCGCTCGGAGCATTCGCCGGGATCAACTATCGAACCGAAGCGGTGGCCAAGCGGGTGTTGGAGCTGACCCACGGTGATGGCGTTGACATGGTGCTCGAAACCGTTGGCGGCGACAGTTGGGGCGAATCCTTGCGATCATTACGACGCGGCGGTCGCATCGTCACTTGTGGCGCGACCGCAGGTTCCAATCCATCGGCTGACATTCAACGCTTGTTTATTCGGCAACTGGAAATCTATGGCTCGACCGGCGGTAGCCTGGAGGAGTTTCGAGAGCTGATCGGTGTTTATCAGCGGGGCGGCTTTAGGCCCGTTATCGATCGTACTTATCCGTTGAGCGAGATACACGCCGCGTTCGATCGGCTGGCTCGCAGTGAACAATTCGGCAAAGTGGTGATTACCGTTGATTGATGAATCTAACATTGCCAAGCGTGAGGCAGCCTTTCGCGCTGGCGGATTTTGGGCCGACCAAACCGTCGATCTGTTCTTGCACGAAGCCATTGCACGGACCCCTGAAAAGACCGCGATCGTGGCGCACCGCGCCGATCGCGATGGCCTGACCCGCATCAGCTACCGTGAACTGGGCTCGATGGTCGACCACGCGGCGGGATCACTGCGCGCGATCGGCATTGGCCGCGCCGACATCGTGTCGGTGCAGTTGCCCAATTGGTGGGAGTTCGTCGTGATTTCGCTGGCCTGTGTGCGCTTAGGCGCGGTGGTCAATCCATTGATGCCGATTTTTCGTGAGCGCGAAGTCGGTTATATGGTTGGATTTTGCGAGGCCAAACTGCTGATTGTGCCTAGTG